>DATDOR010000585.1:0-5011 GCA_035293165.1 Anaerolineales bacterium
GTAAGACAACGGGTTGGATAAAGGTTTTTTCCGCTTCATGCTCCGATTGTCCATTTTCTTGCAGGGGAACCAGATGATCGGCTTCGAATATGTATCCAATCCGGTCGCGCTCATTTTCATTGAGATAGGTCTGCCAACCCTCGCGGGTCAGGCGACGGGTGAGAGTATCCAACTCATGCAGGGTTCGTTGCGCGCGCTCAAAGGCACGCACATTTTCGATCGCGCTGGCAGCCTGAGAAGCGAATAACTGCGTCATGCGTTCATTTTCCTCAGTAAATGCGTACCCAATTTTTTCGCGGGTAAGGGCAAGCGCTCCAATAGGCTTCCCCTGCCAGATCAGAGGGACAGCCATCGCGACACGAATGGAGGTTTCTGTCAGCGCCCGGCCCGACCAGGCAGCGTAATCACCCACCCGGAACACCTGCCCGGTTTCAAAGGTCCTGCCCGAGAGGCCTTCGCCGAGTTTCAACCTCGTCCCTACCAGGTGGTCGTTATGACGGTTACTTTTTAATTCAATTTCGTCTTCACTTATAGTAAGCCATAAACCTGCATCATCCGCCTCGAGTAATTGAATGGCATTCCGAACAATCAGGTTCATGAGGACATCCATGCCAATTTGTGGATTGGTGAAGCCCGCCGTGTTTTCAACCAGACTGGATAAGCGTTGCGCTTGAGCCTGTTCCCGTGTGTATTGGGCTGCATTGCTGATGGCTACGGCGACCTGGTCGGCCAAAATGGTCTGGATGCGCTGATCGTCGTCGGTGAAATAGGCCAGTTGATCCGACTGTACGTCGAGGACTCCCAGGACTCGCTCGCCGATAAGGAGCGGAACGGCCATTTCAGACTTTGTATTGGGGAGCAGCGGGTTGGGCAAGAAGTCTGGGGCTTGGGAAACATCATTGACAACGACGGCTTGCTGGGTGCGGCCAGCGCGAGCAACCAGAGAAGATTGGTGGTCGAGCGGGATCGTACGCCCTTGGGTGGTCATCACCCGGCCCGCTTCCCCCGCACCTGCGCGGAGGAGGAGGGTATCTCCCGCTTCGTTCAGCAGGTAGACATGGGCATGGTAGAGGTGGAAACGTTCTTTGGTCAGGTCTACTACTTCTTGAAGCAACGTCTCCACATCCTGAATCGTCGTCACGGCCGTGCTCACTTCTGCGACGGTTTGCAATTCAGCGGCGCGTTTGGCCAGCGCAGCCTCCGCTTGCTTGCGTTCGGTGATGTCTTGTACAACTCCTTTCACGCCGGTGGAATACCCTTCCTCACCGGTTTCCACATCAAAGCGGAGGGAAAATGTGCGAACGGCCCCATTTGCATCTTGCAACCGATATTCCAGGTCCCCTTCCATACGGGCAGTGCCAAGGGATTCAATATCTTCAAGCAGGCGTGGGGCGTCTTCAGGGTGGACGAAACGTTGAACCGCCTGGGGAATGGGAAGTTCGTAGCCGCCTTCCTGTTCAGCTGTCGTGTGAAGGAGTTCGTAAAACAGATCACTAAAGACAACGGTTTGGGCATCCGGCTTCAACACATAATTGGCAAGACGGGCCAGGCGGGAGGCTTCGTCTAGTTCGGTTAGTAGTGACTGGGTATGTTCCTGTACCTTTGCCAATTCATTCGAGCGTTCTTCAAGTTCGTGGGTACGTTCTTCCACACGTTGTTCAAGGGTTGAGGCGAGTGCCCGGACTTCCTTTTCATTTCGATGGGCACGATCCAAGGCTTCGTCTGTTCCTTGTGTTGCCAGGTACAGCAGCACGGTGGTCAACCCTATCCCACCCATCACTATCGCGTTGGAAGAGAAGGAGATTGAGTTATCAGGGGCAGGCAATAGACCATTGATTTCACCTTCAACAAGACCTATCCCAATGAGGGATATCACAATAAATGTTACAAGACCGGCTCTCCGGCCAATTAATAGGGTCGCCATTACGACAACAAGCGGGAGAAAGATCACACCTGAAGATCGAATCGTGCCTCCAGAGGCTAGAATCAGGGTGACACTGGCAACAAAAATCGTGATCATCCCGATACCGGCTAAACTCACGCGGCCGCGCCACATCAAGAACCGCCAAAGGATAATCGCCAAACTAGACACTATCATTACAACCAGTTCCCCTGTCCGATTGGCTCCTGTTGAAATTACGGTTACCAAAGTTCCTAAAATTGCTAACAGTAAAACACCTGCTTCAGCCATTAAAATTACATGTAATAATCGCGCGCGGCGTGTTTTATCTTCGTCTTCAAAAACAGGGGAAGAAAAGAATCGTCTTATGGAGGTGAGCATCAAAATTGTCTCCTCGAGAAGGTTATCCTACAATCCATTTTGGGGTGTGGATGTAATCTCAACCACTGCTCGCCGCGCTTTGAGCAAATGGCCGATTTCACGGGCGGTGGTTTCGAGGGCCGTTTCGACCGAAGTGGCGCTTTGGATGCGCTGGTTGATGGTGTTGATGAGAGCTTCGCGTTCCGCCCGTTTTTGGGATTGTTCAAATAACAACCGGTTATTAACAACCACAGCAGACTGCGCGGCGACAGCGTCGAACAATTGGGCGTCCGCTTCTAAAAACGATTGGGGTGTATCCCAAGAAACGGTAATTAAGCCAACCCAGGTATTCCCAACACGCAAGGGCAAATAAACACTCGCCTTGACACCAAACTGCTGATTGATGGCTTTTGTTTGGGGGTCCATGCGTGGTTCGGTTTCGATGTCTCCAAACAACAGGGCTTTTCCAGGATTTTTAAGCCACAATTCGGAGATGGGGAAACTCATTACCGGAAAACGTTCGCCAGGAGCTACTTGAGATGAGTTCACGGGCCAACTGACTGTGCTGGCGAGCCACTCTGGCTCACCCTTTGCGTTTACATCAATCGCCAACATGGAAGCTCTTCCACCAGGGCGAAGGGAGGCGATTGCTTCGAGAACCTGCTCCAGCGACTCGGCTTTTGTTAATTCCGTGGTGACGTCGTACAGGGTTTCTGTTTGTGCCAGTGCGGTTTCGGTTGCCTGTGTGAGACGGAGGTTTTCGATATGTTCGGTAAGCGCATCAGCTACCGTCGCGACCAGTTCAGCCGTTTCGGCATCGAGTGCGTTTTCGCCCTCAGGCAGGGTCAGTTCAAGCGCGCCAATCGGTTCGCCGCGGACGGCCAGGGGGTGGCGAATGTCCGGCTCAGTTGCGGTTTCTTGTGTCAGGGACTTCACTCGGTTGTTTGCGTAGAGGTAGCCATTCACCGTTTCACCAGTAGTATGTTGGTAAGCCTCCCACCCCTCACGAGTCAGGCGACGGGCGGCCTGTTCGGCTTCACGCCGGTAACGTTCCGCCTCGGTGAGCAATCTCAGGTTTTCCATATGTTGTCCGGCAAGGGATGCCAGGCGGATGGCGACTTCCTGATCTTCAGGTGAAAGCGTTCGATCTTCTATCTCCAGTTGGATGGAGCCGATTGCTGCTCCTGCTACGGAAATGGGGACGACCCATTCATTGCCAGCCGCGGAATGAAAAGGTGTAGACAGAGATGCCACCTCCCCATCCTGGTACGCCATCCCAAAATATTCCGGCTGGCGGACGGCATCCAGATAGGTATCCCATCCCTCGCGGGTGAGCAGGCGAGATTGGGCTTCAACCTGGGCGCGCGCTTTTTCAATTTCTGTAAATTGGTAGGCGTTTTCGATAGCGGCGGCAAGTTGCCCGGCCAGGATTTCGTAAGCGGGCAAGGTTTCCTGGGTGAAGGTGTCAGGGAATTCGCTCTGCATATTGAGAACACCCAGAACACGCTCACCCGACAGCAAGGGAATGGCCATTTCGGAACGGGTTTTCGGGAGGAGGGGATTGGGCAGAAAGGATTCGCTTTTGGTTGTATCTTCTACCAATACGGATTTTTTAGTGAAAGCAGCAGAGCCATTAATCGATCCGCTTGCGATGGGCAAACGGTGTCCCCGTCGCAGGAGTTCCTGTCCAACTGTCCCTGACCCTGCCCGCAGGATTAAGCTGCGTCCGGCGGGGTCGGCGAGGTAAATTTGGGCGTAATACAGGGCGAATGCTTCCCGAATCTGCTTGACTGCGTTGGGAAGCAAGACGTCCAGACTACGTTCCTGGGCAACTGCCCGTCCAATTTCAGCGGAGAGGGTGAGGTCGCGGGTGCGTTCGGCGACGCGTACTTCCAGGTTGCGACGGGCTGTTTGTAACTCCTCGTTCGTCTCCCGTAAATTCCTTTCATTTTCAAAAACCAGTTCAAGGTTTTTCATATAGCTGTTTAAGAGAACATATAGTAAAGCTCCGATCATCACGATGAATGCATTGAAAAGAAACAGATCAAAATAGTCGGTTCGACCTGCATATTGATGGTCAAGCACACCATTAATTTCGGCAAGCCCTGTAGCCGTGATGACGAGATTGACCGCAAGTGTAAACAACAGCGGACTGCGACCTCCCATCATAAAACTACCCAGCGCAATCACGACTGGAAAAGCCAGCATTACCTCGTCCGAAGTCCCTACCCCCCAGCGCCATATTTGGTACGTCAACCCGACAATGATTGCAAATGGAAATACTAATCCCGGAATGACGAGATTGCCCCGTTTAAAAATCAGCCAAAGCCCGATTCCTAATGGAACGATCACCGAAGCCAATTGGATCCCCCCCTGATCTTGTTGGATCAGAGAGGCGAGTAAAACTGATGCACCACCTAGAATAGCTATTAACAAGATGTTGTTTATCACACCTGCGCGACGCGTAGTAAATTGATCTTCGAAAACGGGGGGGGCAAAAAACCGTCTAATATGCTCCATTATTTCTTCTCCTGCTATTCTTGCCCATTATTGGCAGCGGTTGAATTTTGCACCTGAGCCACCGCACGTTTCACATTCAGGGATTGTCCCAGGCCAGACGCCACGATTTGCAGGACATCTTCCACACGGGTCGCACGTTGAATTTCCTGGGCAAGCGTGTTGACAATGGTTTCCTGCTTGGCCTTGCGCCGGGTGATTTCATAGGCTTGAGCGTTTTGGAGGGCAATGGCG
>DATDOR010000586.1:0-4091 GCA_035293165.1 Anaerolineales bacterium
CCTTGAGAATAACACCCCGGAAGCGATGGACAACTGACCACGTACCCCCCAGTTTCGTCGGGTTCGAGCAGAATCTTAAAATCGTATATTTTCATAATTTGACATCTCCAAACGTTCTATTCAATTTGCGAGCGAATAATAACATAAAAACCAATCTCCAACCCTTCGACTGGCAACCTTAAGTTGCCGCTCAGGGTAAGTCTCTACAATACCCAATCTCCGCCGCCTGTGTCCTTACCTGTCACACTTCTATGATAAAATAACTGGAAATTATGTTCTACTATCTGTGACATGGAACGTCTCAAGACACGTACATCACGCCTCCGCCAACTGGAAGAACTCCTCCTGCTCAAACCAGGAGGGCTTCGCGCTGCCGACCTCGCCCGCACCCTGAAAGTCAACCGCCGCACGGTTTACCGTGACCTGGATTTCCTTGCCGAACAGGGTGTCCCTCTCTGGCAAGAAAACGGCATTTTCGGTATCAACCGCACCCGTTACCAGACCACCGTTCGCCTGACCTACCACGAATCGGTGGCTCTTGTCCTCGCGGGGTTACTGCTCGCCCGCACGTTCGACGAACGCAACCCGCATGTGATCGCTGCCCTCCGCCGCCTCGCAGTCACCCTCCCAGAACCCTTCACTGCCCAACTCGAACGGGCCGCGCTCCGCACCCAGGCCAATAACACCAACCCGCGCCATACCGCCGTTCTCGAAGCCCTCGCCGAAGGCTGGGGTACAGGCCGCAAAGTCCAGATCACCTACTGCTCCCCGAAAGGCAACACCCTGCACGAACGCGTCATCGCCCCGTACACCCTCGAACCCACCGATGCGGGTATTTACGTCATCGGCCATGACGAAGCCTCCGGCGAAATTCGCACGTTCAAACTCGAACGCCTGCAAACCGCCCGTATCCTCTCCGAACCCTATGTAATCCCGGATGATTTTGACGCCGAAGCGCATCTTGCCCACAGTTGGCGCGTCATGACCGGGGATGAGCCGGTTGAAGTCCTCCTGAAGTTCTCCCCGGACGCCGCCCCCTACGTACGCGAACGCACCTGGCATCCCTCCCAAAGAATCGGACCCTACTCCTCAGGTGGGGTGGACGGCGAACCGGAGTTCGCTGGAAGTCCACCCCACCGCGACCCCAGCCATGAGGATGGTGTACTCCTCTGCCTGGGCATCGCCGAACCCCGTGAAATGCTCCCCTGGATCCGCAGTTGGGGCGCTCAAGTCGAGGTGCTTGCACCGGATTGGCTGCGGGAACGGGTGGCGAATGAACTTACCCAAGCTGCCATGCAATATGGGACACGGATTAACGCGAATGAACACGGATAGAAATACCCGCGTTTTCCGCGTTTATCCGCGTCCTGTATCACTCGGAGCCTCAACTTGAGCACCTTAAATGTCCAAATCCGCCGTATCGAAAGTGACTTAGCCGAACTTTTCTTCAACCCGCGCGAGGTAGATTTGCGTGTCGGGGAAACGCTGACCCTGCACGAGCGGGAATCGGGGCGGGCGGTGATCGTACAGATCATCGCCTTTCGATCAGCGTCTTACCCCGCCCTTGCCCGCGAACAAATGGAAAGCCTGGTCGATATCCCACTCACTGAAGAGGAAATGCTGAAGATGCAGATGGCGATGGTTCAGGATGGGAATCAAAACGGGAATGGATTTGTGGACGAGATGGGCAATATCAAACTTGCCCTGGCGAAAATCCGTAAAACGGTTCCCGCCCACGAAAATGGTCTTGCTCGATGGGAAAATTGGGATGGCTGGATTCCTGCCCGCGATGTGGAAGTCTCCCGCACGGATGATGACGAGGTGTTTGCGAATGCCACACACAGCCTAGGGCACAATATCCGGTTAGGACGGACATTGACCGGGCAAGATTTTTATATCGAAGGGCAAGACCTGGAGAAAGTGAACGTCGTAACGGGTGTGAAGGGAAGTGGGAAAAGCCACCTGGCGAAAGTGATTTTACTGCAACTGATCGAACAGGGCGCGCCGTGCATCGTCTTCGATATCAACCGCGAGTACATCCACCTGCCCAAAGCGGAAGTGGACGAACAGACCGGGCAGGTGCTCCGGCGGGGTATCGTCCACCTGGAGGCGGGCGGCAACTTCCGGCTGGGGGTGCGGCAGTTTGGCCTGCCTCCATTGATGACGCTCATGCAACGGTTCGGCTTGCCGGAAGTCTCCGCCTTGCACTTTGAAAACCGCGTTGCCCGGCTGTGGGCGGAGGCGGAGGGGTTAGAAGATTCAGGACGTAAAGCCCCTTATTTGGGCCTGGAACAGTTGATTGAGATGGCCGAAGATCAGGAGTTCGGCGGAGGGGCAAGTGCGATGGTGGTCAACAACGCTATCCGCTCCCGGTTGGAAGCGCTCGCCAATACCCGTATTTTCGCCCGCAGCCCGCGTGAGGCTGCCAGCCTGAGCCGCGCGTACCGACAAATCCGTGACGGGGGTGCGTTAGTGATTGACATCTCCGGCCTGTCGAACCTGGCGCGGGGTGGATTTGTGCAGGCGATCATCGAGTTGGTCAAAGATTTATGCCAGTGGGAGATCGAACATGACGCCCATCGTTTTCCGTTCATTTTTTTTGAGGAAGCCCACCTGTACGTCTCGAAACAGAGCATTGACTACATTGTCACTCGCGCCCGGCATCTGGGCATCACCAGCTTTTTTGTGACGAACATGATTCAAGGATTGGAAGAAGCGATCCTGCGCCAGGCCGATAACCTGTTCCTCCTGCGTCTCCCCTACGAGGACGACGTGCGCCACGTCTCGAGGGGAGCGGCCACCGACTTCGCCACAATGGACGCGCTCGTCCGCCGCCTGCGCCAGCGCCACGCGCTTGTCATCGGTAACGTCACCGCGCAGTATCCGCTGATGTTTGAAGTTGACCCGCTGAGGGGAGTCAATACGGCGGGAGAAACGAGGTTTTTCTTCCGGTGAGTTAGTGAGTACACAGAAGACACAGAGATGAACAGAAGGGCACAGAGGTATTAAAATGTTTCTTATTCCTTCTGTGTTTTCTGTGCCCTCTGCGTACCATTTTTTTGAGAGCAAGAGGAAACCCCATGAAAACCCCCAAATCCGCCGCCGATTATGTCGTTGACCTGCTCCAGCGCGAGGACTGGCAGAAAACTGACCAACCCTACATCAAACCCTCCTCGCTGGCGAAAGGATGCTTGCTGTACGTCGCCTTTGAATTGCAAGGTCGTCCCAAACCCCCGATGGATGCCCGCGTCGGGCGGATTCTCTCCGTCGGGACGGACAGCCATCGCCGGTTGCAGCGCGGCTTGTCCCGCGCTTGTTTAGGGCAAGAGGTGTATTTTGTTGTGCCGGAATACCGGATACACGGGTTTGTGGATGGGTTGCTGTATCTCTCCCCGGAGCGCGCACCTGTCCCCTCCGCGGCCGGCTTTTGGGCGTTGGAATTCAAAACCACTGCCGCGTCGGAGTTCGACAAAATCAAAGCGGCGAAAATGCCGAAAGAAGAACACGTCCGGCAAGCGCAGATTTATTTATGGGGGCTGGACAAATATTTGGATGGGCAATTCCCACTCAACGGAGCGATCATCTACTACGAAAACCGCGACACGCTCGATCATGTCGCTTACGAAGTGCTTCCCAATCCGGACGGCATCGCTGACCTGATGTCCCGCGTCCGCGAGATGCTCACTGCGCTGGACGTCGAGAGTCTCCCCGACGATTGTCTACCTGCCGACCATTGGGCGCACCGTTACTGCCCATACCTGGACATCTGCGAACCAGGCCAGCAAGCGATGGAATGGCAATCAAAACAGCCAAAATCCCTCCCCGACGAGGTGCTGGCGAATATGATTGCCAAGCGGATTGTGGCAAAAAAAGGCGCGGAGAAAATGACAGCGCAGAAGAAAAAAGGCCAGCGGTCGTTGTTGGAGTTGGCGGAGGAGTTGGAGTGGGAGTAAAGCTGCCTAATAAGATCTAGGCAAGTGAAAAATTGCCCGTTACTGGACTACCAAAATCCGAAATTCATAAATCTAGCAAAACCACACCATTCATTTTCCCTGCCTGATAAATCCATAGTATATATTTATGCGTACATA
>DATDOR010000587.1:0-13332 GCA_035293165.1 Anaerolineales bacterium
CCTCATTTTCTGGGTTCAAAAACGTCCATCCACTCTTCCCCTTTCCATTTCCCCTTCTGGCGTGGGTAAGCTCACGATCCATGAACCGGGTATGTATGCGCTGACGGCCTCAGACCTTGAGCAGTTAGGACTGCCCGTTGACCCGGCCAAACTTCGTCTGTTTAATCTGGGGCAACCACAACGCCTTTGGTTTTCCGGTCAAGGAAAAGATTTAGCCCTTTATTTTTACGGCCAACCGCTCGATTCACCCTACACGAACGAAAACGTCTATTTCCTGACAATCCAAGGGAATGATCTGCCTGCCTCGATCACTGTCTCCAATCTCCAGGCGATAACCACGCTTCCCTTTCCCCTCCACCTGGAAGAAAACACGCTCTACTTTCCCAAAGCGGAACCCGAACGAACGTGGTATTGGAAAAGCCTGAACGCTCCTAAAACGGATACTTATGAATTTACCCTGGCCCATCTGGCAGAGGGAGAGGGGATTTTGCGCGCATCATTTTTTTCCAGCACCGAAGCCCCCAATAACAACCCGGACCATCACCTGCGCTTGCTGGTCAACGACTCCCTAATAGTTGATCAACATTGGGACGGGCGCGGCAGCCAGACATTCGAGGCTCCCTTGCCACCTGGCACGCTCCAGGAAGGAATGAATTCGCTGACTATCAACCTGCCTGGCGACACCGGGGTTGTCGTCGAGACGGTGCTCCTAGATTGGCTGGAAGTTCAATTTCCCCAACTCCTGGTTGCGGAAAACGACCGGGTGGGGTTCACCGGTTCGGGCACAGCGGTAGAACTGGATGAGTTCCGTTCGCCACCTGTGGTGTTTGACCTGTCTCCGGCGGGGGGTGGGGATGTTACCCCGTTCGAGGTTCGTCCCACAGAGAGTATGCAAATCGCCACAGAGGCCGGCCATCTTTATTTTGCGGTAGGCCCCAACGGGTTCCTTCACCCGGCTATTTCCCCCGCGCAGTTGACTCCTGATCGACGTATGGTCCAGGCTGCCTACATCGCCGTTGGCCCGGCTGACTTGCTTGAACCGCTTCAGCTTTTGCTCGACTACCGGCAGTCTTTGGGTTTGACCACGCTGGCGATTCCAATTGAAGCCGTGTACGACCAGTTTGGTGGCGGCATCGCGCATCCCGAAGCGATACGCCAATTTCTGAAATATGCCTATGAAAACTGGGAAACAGCACCCGAATACCTGCTGTTGGTGGGGGACAGCACTTACGACCCGCGCCGGTATCAGACGTCCTCGGACATCAATCGTGTCCCCAGCTTCTTCCGGTTTACTTTTTACGGCGGGGAGACGGTTAGCGATATCCTCTTTGCCCAACTGGATGAAGACCTGCTGCCCGACCTGGCCGTGGGCCGCATCCCTGCTCGCACCCCGGAACAGGTAAAGACAGTAGTGGACAAAACGCTGGCCTACGAACGAGCAAGCGTTTCTGGCACGTCCAAAGGGTGGGCGCGGGGTATCCTCGCCATTGCGGACGGGCAGGAGGCTTCTTTTCAAGGGGATGCGGAAACCTTTCTGAGCTATTTCCCAGAGGGATATAACGCAGTTCTGCTTGTCCCTCCCCCAGGGAATACCACCGCTCCGGCACAAATCATGGATGTTTTGGATGAGGGGGTGTTGTTTATGTCCTATTTCGGGCATGGGAGCATTACGATGTTAGGGAAAGACCGGATTTTTTCGGTGGAAGATGGCGCCGCCCTGGCCAATGGGGATAAATTGCCTATTATGATTAACATCACCTGCCTGGCCGGGTTGTTTACGCACCCGGAAGCGGAGTCGCTGACGGAAACGATGCTCTGGAATCCGGACGGAGGGGCGGTCGCAGCGCTCTCTGCCACAAGCCTGACCACGCCCGGCGATCAGGCGTTTCTGAGCAAAGCTTTAGTGAACGCATTGGTTCAGAACCCTGAGGCCACGCTAGGCCAACTATTGCTCACTGCCCAACGGACCCTCCCGGTAGAAAACGGAGGCGTGCGGGAGGTGATGGACACGTTTTTGCTGTTTGGAGACCCGGCGCTTGAACTACCGGATTTATCAGAATGAAAAATGAACCGATAAGGCCATTGATGTTACTATATTAATAGGAAAAATATTTTCTTTCCATCATCTTTTCACAGTCTGAAGGAGACATATATGTTGAAAAATAAATTATTGAATTCAGTATGGGGAAGGGCAATGATAATAGCCATCTCTTTACTATTGAGCATAACTGGAATCGCTTATGCGATTACGATTACGGTTGATGGTGTTCGGGAAAGCGCCTGGGATGGGGGCGGCAGTGTGTCCGACGATGGCGGCAATGAAGGAACCATTCGTGATGGCAACGATATCGATAGAGTAGAATTTACGAATTCAACTTCATACTATTTCATCTTGCTTGACACCTTCGCGAATACCATTTGGGACAACCCATTTGGCCAGGACCCTAGTTTATATATCTGCATCAACACAGATAACGCTGCCACCGGCGCCAGTGGGGTTGCCCAATGTGATAATGGCAACATGACGGGTGTTGACTTCATTTTGGAGTTCATCGGTGGGCCTTCCATCACCTTCAACATCTACGACAGCTCTTTTAATCCCGTTAACGATCCAGATAAGCAGATCGCATTTGCAAATGACATCAATGAAATACGGGTCAGTGTATCTGCCATTGGCCTGGGAATCGGTAACTGTTTGACTACGATGCCCACTTCGATCTATTTTGACAACGGTGTTGGCGATCCAGAAGATTACACGCCAAATAATGGCACGACTGACTTAGGCTGTGGTGTTCCCACCGCCATTACGCTTGAAAATCTCTCGGCACATTCCAATAATTCGACCGTGCTGGTAGGATTGGTTGCCGCCCTGTTTTTCGTCGCAGGTGCCTGGTACCTCTTCCGCCGTGCGCCAAAATCTCAAGCCTGATCAACTCGAATGAGAACTTCGATAACAAAAAGGACTTCGCAGTGCTGCAAAGTCCTTTTTGTTTGCCAATATGGAATTGCGAGTATCTATCGCTTCTCTAGTAAGTAAAAACGATGGAATCCTAATTGTGAGAGCAGGGCAAGGGCCAATGCTCCGGTGAGGATGAGAAATAGCGGGCCAGTTCCCCATTCCCGTCTGGCAGTAAAGGAGACCAGCATAATCGAAGTTGGGCCGCAGGCTACACAGTTTTGCCAGCCGGAGAACGCGGTGACGTTGTTGCGAGTGGTGCTGTTATTGGCATTGTTTCCATCATCATCATTCTGGCATTGCCAATTTGTCCCACCGTCATCTGTGCGGCAGGTACGCTGTAGCCAGCCTGCGGACATGGTGGAATCGGTGAATGTTACATTGACATCAAACGTTCCACTGCCTGTGGTCGTAATATCCCAAAACTTTTGACTGGTGCTGCCTATTCCTGGTGTCGCACTCGGGTGGTCGCTATCCATGCGATCCACTTGAATAGACGGTGTCCCCGCAAAACTATTGACATTAAGATCCACATCTGTAAGTCCGAAAGAGAGCAGACCGGACGCAGTGATGTCACGAGTTTTACGAATGATCCCGTTGTTCGTCACAGAAGTCGCTGTGGCATCTGTGGCAGCTATCAACTCAACCAATGTTGTATTGGAGGAAACAACAATATTTTCAAACATCAGGGAACTGTCTGCATCTAGATTTTGTGTACCACCGGCATCGAAGGTGATAGTCCCCCCATTGGCGCTAAATGAACCGGTGGTTATGTTACTGATAAAATTCCCGGCAACGGTAAAGGATGCCCCTGGCCCGGGAGCGATGAAATCTGTTCCCGGACTACTCAGCGTGAAATTACCATTCACATCAATCGCGCCCGTGGAACCACCCGCATCCATCTCAAGTAATGTCAGGTTATTGAAAATACACGTCCCATCACAATCTAAAATATCTTGAGGAGGAAATGTTGTGACGGTGCTGACAGCTTGAATAAAATTGGCTGTCCCATTAGTCTGAAAAGTACTCATTGGTTCAACAACCAACCCGCTAATTACACCCACATCACTAATAAAGCTTACGGTACTGCTCGCCAACGTCGTTGGGTTTTTCACCACCAGAATTCGTTCAAAGCGATTTATCCCCGTCATCATCCCAGACATCATTTGTGTAGTTCCACCCTGAAAATAAACCCAACGCATTAAACTTTGAAATGTTCCGGACGCTTGTCTGGTCCAGTTTCCACCAACACGCATATTTCCCGAGCCCGAAGAGAGTATCAAAGTTCCTTCAATGTCCACATTCCCGTTTACAGTGAAATCTGCGTTCAAAAAACCGATAGAAAAGGTATTAGAACCTGCATCAATCGTCAGATTCCCGCGCATTTCCCTTGGTGTTGTAGTATCCGCACCGGCCAACGTAAATGTCGTGCCATTCGATATCCGGACATGAAATGGTCGGGAGTCGCCGGAAGTCCCCCACTCATTGCTTCGATTATAGCCTGTGGGACTGGCATATCTCAGGGTTGAGTTATCCGCATAAATAGGAGGCGCGCTAAAGGTCCCCATTACGTCGGTCAATCGTAGAGTGCCAGTAATCGTTAAGTTAGAAGGATTAAGTACATTGCCATTGGTTCTAAAAACACCATTAATGGTTCGAGTGATACTGTTAAGGTCTAGTGTACCTTTTTGGGACACCGTCACGTTGACAGGCCCATTTGCTGCAGGCCAATAGACATCCGTATTATTGACGGTAAAAGAAGTCCCTGTGCCATGCGTGAATTCCAGGGTTCCATTCGCTCCATAGGTAAATGTCCCATTCGAAACAAAAGCCGTATCCGATGAAAACCGGAACGTGCCCTCAATGGTGAGTGAATTATTATTCAAATCCCGTACGGAAGACGTTTCTAATACACCACCTGTCGCAACGGTGATCCCATTCAATCCAGCAACTGGGTCCACGTCTAAGGTTATAATGTGTCCAATGGATACAACATCCCCCCAAGCAGGAATTACCCCACAATCCCACGTCGCAGAATCATTCCAAAATCCATTGTTTTGGGAATTACAGGTGGCCGCGGCGGCTGGTTCCCAATGCCAGGCGAAAAGTGTGCCCGTAATGATGAGTACGTACGCAAGTTTCATGATGCGTGCGCAGTAAGCTTCCATGGCAAGTTCCTCTCTCTACGGATGTGTTCATATACCGTTGCATCATTAAAAATCAATTTCCAGGTAAACGCAACAGGAAATCAGTTATGGCATCCATTGCAGGTAAAGAGGGGAAGCGCCTACTTCAAGTATCTGGCTGGGAGGCATTTCTTCACCAAATACGTTATAAACGGTGACTGGCTCGTCTGGTAGGGTAACTGAAAAAGCGTTCCCATCTAATGACCAGACAACCCAGATTTCTATTTCACCCTCAGTACTGGATTTTAAGAACTTATAACCAAACAGGTTATCATAGTCCTTGATTGTTTCCCTTAAAAAAGCTCCCTCAAACACTTGTGAGGCAAAACGATAGGCGGTTAAAGCAGGATGGGGCTGTAAATCGCTGGAAGTCAGGCCAGAAAACCGCCATCCCTTTTGGTAATGATACCAGACATTAGCACGGAAATTCTCCGCTTTTGCAACCGTATATGACATTGCGACATAGTTCGCTTTGGCTATTTCAAAGGTCTCCTCCGTACATTCGGGGTCATCCTGGCCTCGCCCGCACAGGAGCGCGGTTTCGGTATTAATCAAAAATTTATTTTCGTACCCATAGAGTGCCAGAAGCGCCCGTAAATAATTGGCTTTTGCCAAACTCGCAGGAACTTGATTGAACTGTTCCGAACTCCCTTGCCAGGACAAATTACCAAAAATATTTGCTTCGGGAGAATAGAAATCATATGCGTGAAAGCTTACTCCATCGAAATAATCACCTCCGCCATTGAGGAGGATCCCCTCCAGAAAACGGGAAGGCGTACAATCTTTGCTCTCTCCTGAAGCCTGAATGGGGGGATCGATCGGATTACAATCAAGCAATAACCCTCCGACCAACACCTGTGCATCCGGGTCTGCGGCTTTGATTTGCGGGTACGCAGCATTGAGCATTTCGGCGTAATATCCGCCGCCATAATAAGGATCCGTCTCATCCCCCCAACAACCAAAAACCTGATCGGGAGGCGATATGGTTGGGGCAATATCGGGTTCATTGCCCAGTTCCCAATATTTTACATTGAAGGGGGGCTGGCTGTACCTGGCAACCAAATCGTGCAGAAACATACCAAAGGCTTGTAATTTGTCGGGAAGCACCGGGCCGCAATAATAACCCGGTACGGCCTGTGCCCATTCTGGGGTGCGACGTACAATCGCAATGAGTTTCATACCTGCTTCAGAGATCGCCTGGGCTCGGACTTCAAAATCCGCCGCAGCCTCCCAATTGCGCGCCCCTTCTGTTGGTTCGATTTGTGCCCAAAACACCCCATTCATCCGCACCCATCCTGCACCTGCTTCAGCAGCCAGCGGAATTTTCTCTATAAAATTACTCCCTACGAGTTCGATCCCCATATGGGTATAGAGAGGAATGGATAAATCAATGGAGGTCGGCGAAGGGGAAACTTCCGGGGAAGGAGTCGGGGCAGGTTCGAATTCTTCTGTCGGAAGAGGCGTATTCTCGACATTGACCTCGGGGGGCAAAGGTGAGGGGGCTTCGTCAGAATTGGGCGGCTCATTCGTCCGGCTACACGCAGCTAATAACAAGAGGATTACCCACAAAAAATATTGATACCGCAGGCTTTTTCTCTTTAGGGAGGATGTAGAATACATGATGGTCTCCAATGAATGTAAAGGGTTTTGAGTTCGTCAATCGCCGGTGTGCGTGGGGGTGTACACCCCACGCACACCTTTTTTTCGGGTGTTCATACTACTGTTGACCAAAACATAAACTTCCATAAAACGTGAGAATACTGAGGATTGCGACACCATCCAGAACCAGAAAAAAAAGCCCCGGTATAATATATAAGTTCATTTTGTGGTCAATGAATGATGGGATTGAGATCCACCGTCCGACCAACCTTGCCCACTCCATATAACCTGATCCCAGCAAAAGAAGTGTAGGCCCAATGGCAGGGTAAGCATACCGCGCCGAAGGAAAAAATGCGGATGGTGCAAAGATGTAAACTTCACCTCGCAATATTGCAGCCCCCCAGGTCAGCCCTAGAACGAATGCCAGCAATATCCACGCATCTTCTGGCATCTTGCATCGTCTCATGAGTAATATACCCACACCCACCAGTCCTACAAGAACAAAACCGCTCAATAACGAATACACTGTGGGCCAGAGCAGGTAGACATGTCCCCATCCAAATCGTCCCCAAAATGTTTCTAAGAGATTTTTACCAGAAGCCCGAAAATACCAGCTTGTTTGCTTCCAATCCAACACCCCAGAAAGCAACATGGATATTCTTAGATCTTCCGGCAGTAACCTGGATAGCTGCACATCCAACAATGGCCGGAAGGCCAACCAGGATTGCTCTCCAGATGGGTTCTTCACCAGATTATGGAAAGGAAACCCTCCCCAGGTTCCTTGTGAGCCTGATTCGTCCAATTCAGGTACCATGATCAGTGGATATTCGCCCTCTGCCAGGACGAAACCATCATAATAAACTGTAGCCTCGGTTTTTTGCTCGGTCGGAAACAGCGTGATCCATAACCGGTTTGCGTCAGGAGGGAGAACCCAATGAAAGGCATAAAAAGCGGGGATGGTTCCAACGGAGATCGTTTCAGAAAAGGTGTTTTCGCCCGTATTCAACACAGGTGTACGGAGTTCCACTAGATTGGCCTCAACATTTTCGGTAGATACCCACATCCAGACTCCGAAGGTCAACGGTTTTCCCCTCAGATTTTGGACTTCACTTGCCGAAAAAGGTTGGTAGAGGGGGCGAAGCCAACTGGAGTTTGTAGAGAAAGCGGTTTCGATTTGCAAAACATACTCGCCCAATGGAGCTTGTGTATATTTAACCCGTGTAGGAGAAGTTTGCACGGTTGCTCGATGCCAGTTTGCAGCATCACTCCAGGTAAAGACAAACGGCAAACCCGCCAATCCCAAAAGGCCAAACCCTATCCAGACCAGTTTTCGTTTTCGCTTGCCTGAAAACCCCAACACTAACACGAAAACACTCAATGGAACCGCAACGAAAACAGTACTTTTCATATAAAAACAGGCCAATGCGCCCCCAAGGACCCATAGTATCCCCCACCAGGACACGCCTTTCCGCAACAGGCGAACGCTGCCCCATAAAAACCAGGTAAATACCATTGCCGCCCCTACATCGTTGTTGACAGCCGTCATCAGATCAATAAAACCGGGCAATAAAGCCCCAGCCAGGGGGATCAGGATACGCAGAGAGTCTCCTGGAGGCGTCAGTTCTCTGGTAAACCCCCACACGGCAAGAATTGTCAATAGCAAAAACACTAATGAAACCAACCTTCCACCGTAAAGCTGAATGGCAAGGCTATGATTCTGCAATAAGCTGACGGGTACAGAAACAAAAACATAATACAAAGGAGATTCCGACAACTGGCTAAATTCCAAACCCAAAACTTTTGTCCCTACCGTAAGTGTCTCCGGATCGGGGGCCGGCAGCCCATGATAAAAGTCATGTGCAATCATCGACTCTACGAGTTCCCGGCGAAAGTTCAAATCAGCTGCATTTTCCTCAGGAAGCGTTCGTTCATGCGCCAACAGCCAAGCAAACTCAAAATGAGATGGTTCGTCGTAATGCTGCCAAGGAGGGATGATAAAAACATATATCAAACCATGCAACAAAGCAAGCAACAATATCCCCCCAATCGACTCCCCATGAAATGGTTGAGTGCAACTGCTACTCATTCAGGCTTTTGTCTTCCCTGTATATCCGTTGGATAATTTTTGAAAACCCCTGTGAGAGCCAGTGGTCAATGTCTCGAATCGTATCTTCAAAATCCTCCCGCGTTCCTCCTACGGGATCACGCACATCGGACTCGACCCCACACATCTCACTTAACAGGTAAACGCGATCTTTATAAGCCGGAAATTCAAACCACAATGCTTCTTTATGGCCTTTTTCCATCACCAATACCAGGTCAGCATTTTTCAATAGGGTTTCATTCACCATACGGGAACGGTGCCGGCTTAAGTCAAGGCCCATTGTCTTGAGTAACTGCTGGCTTTCACGAGCGGCTGGATACCCTTCCCGCGCCCAGGTACCTGCGGATTCCGTTTGCCAGGCTTTATTCAAACCAAGCTTCTCCAGTTTCCGGGCAAACAAAGCACTTGCTATCGGAGAGCGAATAATATTCGCCGTACAAATAAAAAGAACGTTGGGCATCCTTCACTTATAATCCATATTTTTGGCCAATAATCCGGACAATAAACATCGGATTTCCTAACAAATATCTTTTCCATTTACCCAGTGGGTCAATAGCCATTCGCCAGAGCCACTCCAGGGAATGTTTACGCAGCCAAACTGGTGCCCGGATCTCCTTCCCAGCCACATAATCAAACAAAGCACCCACAGCCCAGCATATTTTAACCGAAAGTCTGTTTCTCCATTGTGTAATCCAGATTTCTTGTAGCGGCACACCCATTCCTACAAATAATACATCCGGGCGGACTTGCTCGATTTCCCTCAAAATCCTGGACACATCCATTTCACGAAAATAGCCATCTCTTGCCCCCAAAATGCATAAAGATGGGTATTGCTTGAGCAAATTTGCACAGGCCGTTTGTGCCACGCCTTGCTTCCCTGCCATCACATATACCCCCCAACTTTCCTTCTGCGCTATTTCACAAAAATCGAATATCCAATCTGCCCCAGTTATCTTGTGTAAGGGTCCCATCCCCAACCACCGGCTTGCCCAGACAGCTCCTTCCCCATCGGGATAAATCAAGTCAAAGGAACGAAGCGCCTCAAAATAATTTCGATCTTGAGCCACCACATTCAAACAGTGTGCATTTACATACGAAAGGGTGCGAACCTGACCTCTGCCGGGACGTTCGCAAGACACCCAATTGTGTACCTGCCCGAGCAATTGCTGTTGATCCACCCCTGCCACATCCAAACCAAGAATCCTTGAAACCTGCACGCTAATCAACCTCGCTAATGGAATGAGTTGGCAAAGATTGTACCCGCATACCCCATATAAAAAAAGAAAGCAGCCCTAACACCATTTGAGGAAGGAGCAAAACAGCGTGCAGCAAAATTCCATATCCCAATGCAAACACCTGGCTGACACCGAAGACGCTCAAGGCCAGGATGCAGATATACTCAAATATGCCCACAGTACCAGGGGAGGCAGAGACCACAATTCCCGCCTGCAAGCTGATTAATAACAGCAACACAGACGAAACAGATACATCCATCCGAAGAGCAAGCATAATGAGAAGATTATTTAGGAACGCCGTTGCCCAAACCGTTATTGTCCAGAAGATGACCGCAAACAAATCCGAACCTTTTCGAAGGTTCTTCAAACTTGACATCGCTGTCTCTATCCGAGGGAGAACCCATCCCCGAAACCGTTCGGGAAAATAATGAACCAGTTTAATCAAAAAGACAGTAAAGGATGCATGAAAATATATCATGCCAGCGAGCAACCCTCCTCCTAATGTGATCATCCCAACCAGGGTGAACACCGAGCCCTCCATCCAATCTGGAAGCGGCATCAGTATGAATAAAATCAAGAACAATAATGCATAAGCCAGTATATCCACCCATTTTTCAAGCACAATCGTCCCCAAAACAAAAGTGCGTCCCTGTCCTACGCCGTGCCCAATCAATACCACCCGGCTTAATTCCCCCACACGTCCCGGGACGAACAAATTCACCAATTGCCCAATCATCGTGGCGGCTGCCAATTGCAATAGGCCCACATTTCGATTGGCTGAACCTAACAGTACGCGCCAGCGAAGAATCTTACTCAGATTGTTTACCAGAACACTTCCCACAGCTAATATCACGTAGCCCGGAATGGCTGCCTTCAAAACCCTCCCAACTTCATGGATATTGACATTTTTCCCGGCCAGGAATAAGGCAAAAAAGCTAATGACCATCCCAAAGCCCCAACGAAAAGATCGGGATGAAGAAAAGCGGTTTAACGTTTCGCGCATGTTTACAGTCGTCTTCGCATATAGGTGGCTATCACCAGTCCCCAAATCCCCCACACAATCGGCGCTGAACGCACCATTCCCCATGTTACTGCATCCAGCAGTCCGTGGACGATTAACGCGACTTGAGAAGCCAGCAAGCCTGTTCCCAATCCCATCAGCCATCGATCCTCTTTCTGTTGAGCCGCTCGATAAACCTGCCATGCAGCGACGGATACGATCACGAACACGGCGAACCAGGCGATCAGACCGGGTACCCCTAAATCAACTGCAATTTGAAGAAACAGTTGGTGTGCATGGGGAATGACTCCAGGTTCCACGCCGACAAATGGATAGAGCGCATCCGCCACGTCCCCAAACAACCCCATCCCAACCCCGGTCAATGGAAAATCCTGGATCATATAAAGCGCTCGCCGCCAGATTTGGAAACGTCCATTGGCCCCGTTTAAGGTCGCACTCACCAACATCGCATCCAACACACGCGTCAGGCCAACCTCCCAGATCAGGCCCAGGGTAACGATAGCACCTGCGCTCACCCCCATCCAACCCCGTCGCCAGCGCAGAAGAACCAATACGGCTACGGCAGCCCCCATCGCGAGCATTGCCCCGCGAGATTGTGTCAACAACATGAAAACGGCTACAATCAATGTCCCACCAGCCAATACCGTTCTTTCTAATCCTTTCATTTCTTTCCCCCCAAACAGTACCACCCCCAAGGGAATGGGCAATAAGATAGCCAGTGTTCCAGCCATGACATTGGGATGTACAGTATCCCTCACCCAAATAGAGGCATACGAATACACCGCAGGCGGAATAAAAGGCAACTTATCAACCGCCCACTCAACACTGAATAAAGAAAAAAAGGCCAATGCAACAGCCCCTAAAGTTATCAGC
Organism: Anaerolineales bacterium; assembly: GCA_035293165.1. Taxonomy (GTDB): domain Bacteria; phylum Chloroflexota; class Anaerolineae; order Anaerolineales; family JABWBV01; genus JABWBV01. The sequence goes on from DATDOR010000587.1 coordinate 11,975, forward strand.
CAAACCATCCATTGCAACCATCTTCTGGCCTGCAGAGCGTTATTCGATGGATTAGATGCTACACCATTCACAATGGCATAGAACCACCCCATTCCCACCAGGAGACGATACAACTGAGGCAGGGATTTTTCTGGGAGTGGGGAAATCCAGGCATTGAATGGAACTATCAACCCCAGGATCAACAACGGAACATCAACCGGCGTTTGCCTAGAGATTCTGCCCCAGGCCAACCGACGAATGCCCCAAAATACCGCAAGGAAAAGCACTGCCCATGGGAGCAAACCTGTTACCACCATGCTTCCGAAAACAGCCAAAGCCACCCCCCAAATTTCAATCCGGGCTAAATAGCGCGCGAAATCGCGAACGGAATCCATGAGTCTAGTCCACAATAAAAACGCACCGGAATGGATATCATATCCACATGTTACAACCGGTGCGTTAATATAAAACTCTTGTAACTGCTCAGGCTAAAGCAGAGGAATCGCCGTAAAAAAGGTGTGCGTGGGGGGTGTACACCCCCACGCACACCTTTTTTTCGGATACATGTTACTCTGGCTGACTGGTTAGTTCACGTTGCTTCTTCCGACGTTTCCAACGCTTTTCCTCAGGCTTGTCGGTTTCTGTGTAATAATGATTATAGACATGATAATTGCGGTAATAATAGTAACGTCCGCCTCGTTTTCCAATTCCATTCAACACCGCACCCAATATATTGGCGCCGCCACGTAAAAGCGTCTCAACGGTTTGTTTTGCCGCCGCTAGCTTTGTAATACCTGGCCGGAGGATCAACAAAACACCATCTACGCGGGGCGCCAGAACCGCTGCGTCGGTAACGGCCATTACGGGTGGCGAATCAATCACAACTACATCTGCGCACGAGAGCATTTGTCGCATGATTTCACCCATTTTCTCCGACCCCACCAATTCTGCCGGGTTGGGCGGCAGAGAACCGGAAGTAATCAACTCCAAACCATGCACTTTGGTCTCACGCAAATAACTCGCAACCTGTCCATTCGACTGGACAAACAAATCACTCAACCCCGTCCGGTTTGAAAGCCGCAACTTGGAATGTAAAGATGGACGGCGCATGTCAGAGTCGATCAATGCCACTTGCCGGCCACTCTGGGCGATCACCGTCGCCAGATTGGTCGCAATTGTAGATTTTCCGTCTTTCGGCGAAGGGCTGGTAATTAAGAGCGTGCGGATACTCCGATCTACACTGGCGTATTGGATATTCGTCCGAAGGGAACGGAAGGCTTCGGCAATGGGCGTGCGAGGTCTTATGGCTGTCACCGGCCACCCGCCCTCCTCCTCGATTTCACCGATATACCCAAGTACGGACAATCCCAAATGGCGGG
>DATDOR010000588.1:0-7143 GCA_035293165.1 Anaerolineales bacterium
CGGCGGATTCCTGCTCGTGGTCGTGCATTGGCAGGCCGCAGAACTCCTCGTAATCAATCAACTCGATTTCGCCTGCGGGCTTCGAGCACACAATGCAGTCCGGGTTCCGGCGCAGCTTGACGAAGTCGAACGACATGTCGAGTGCGTTATATAATAGCAGTTTGCCTACGAGCGGATCGCCAATGCCCAGCAAGAGTTTGATCGCTTCCGTCGCTTGGAGCGTCCCGATCGTGCCCGGCAAAATGCCCAACACCCCGCCCTCCGCGCAGGAGGGAACTAACCCCGGCGGGGGTGGTGCGGGGAACAAACAGCGGTAACACGGCCCGCCCTGCGTGGGATCGAACACCGTCACCTGCCCGTCAAACCGGAAAATGCTCCCATACACGTTCGGCTTACCGAGTTTCACGCTCACGTCGTTCACAAGGTACCGGGTCGGGAAGTTGTCCGTGCCGTCAATGATGATGTCGTAACTGGCGGCGATTTCCTCCGCGTTTTCACTTGTGAAGAGTTCATTGTACGTCTCGACGATGATGTCGGGGTTAATGTCCAGCATCCGTACTTTGGCGCTGTCCACTTTCAATTTGCCAACCGTGTCCGTGCCGTGGATGACTTGCCGTTGGAGGTTGGTGTAATCCACCACATCATAATCCACCAGCCCGATGCGTCCAATCCCGGCCGCGGCCAGGTACATCGCCAACGGGCTGCCCAATCCCCCCGTGCCGATCAGCAAAATACTCGCCGCTTTCAGTTTTTTCTGCCCTGCCAATCCCACTTCCGGCATGATCAGGTGGCGGCTGTACCGGCGAATTTCGGAGTGGGAAAGGGCGGGGATTCCGTTGGGGGTTCCGTTTGTATGGGTCATTATGCCTCCGTTATTCGAGAGTCGAGAGTCGAAACTGGTTCAACTGCTCTCAAATCTCCAATTTCTAATAACTGCTTATGTAACTTCGCCGCTCGTGTTACCCCATGATTGATACCACGCGGCCTGCCTTTCGCATCAATGATAAACGTCGTCGGGACGCTGAGCACGCCCCAGGATTCGGCCAAATCCGGGCGTTCGGTGCAGTCTATCTGGATGATTTGCAGCCGGTCACCCATCTGCTCTTGCAACCGGGCCAGTTCCGGGCGTTGGACGGTCTTGCACGGCATACAGGTTGGAGAGGTGAAGTACAGGATAGCGGGAATGCCAGGCCGAAGGGATTCTAATCCCAAACGCCGTCCACGGACGCGGGCGAGAATCACGCGGTTGGTAAGCCAAAAGAGGGCGATGCCCAGGGTAATGAGTGATAAAGTGATCAATGTTCGGGCGAGAATGTCCATAAGTTTTTTTACTACTGAGTCACGAGATCACTGAGAAATCTTTATAAAAACTCCGTGAACTCTGTGTCTCCTTGGTGATTATGCCTTTACCTTTGGGCGCATACCGGGGAACGTTCCGGTTGGTGGCGCTTTCACGAAACCCGGCACGTTCAACCGGTTGAGCCAGTAATACACTGCACATCCGGCACAGAACCCGGCGAACAAGTTCAACGCGGCGAGGGCGATGACGAGCCAGACCAGCCCCCAACCCAGGGGGGACACGCCTGCGAACAGGGCGCTCACCCCTGCCGCCATCACCACCGCACCAAACCCCTGCGCGAACCGGTGCGGCTCCGGGTTATCGTCGATCATATCTGGCTTCACCCAGCCGCGCGGCTTGAGCGCGTACTTATATACGAAACCAAATCCCGGCACTTTCAATGCTGTGCCAATCGCCATCGCCAGCGTCACAATCAACGCCAGCCAGGGCAGGTTCAAAATAAAGGCCAAGATATTCAGACCGATGATGAAGGATTGGTTGACTCTCAAAGCGGAGTGGTCTACTTTTTGGAGGGGAGTGTCCATAGCTCTATTCCTTTTCGTTCCTAGTGAGGCACGCCAGTGCCGGATACACCGCACTATCGTGCGGAACTACAAACGACTCTCAACCGCCCGCGATGGACGGGATGATCCGCAACTGGTCGTCATCTTTGACCGGGGTCTCAACCCCGTCCAGGTAGCGGACGTCCTCGTCGTTCAGGAACAGGTTGACGAAGGGGCGCAGTTCCCCGGCCTCGTTGAAGATATGCTGGCGCAGGTTAGGGTGTTGGGTGGTCAGGTCGGTCAGGGCTTCGCCGACTTTGACGCCTTTCACGGTGATGGTGGATTGTCCGCCTGCATACGGGCGGAGGGGAGTGGGGATTTTGAGGGTGGGCATAAAAGACTCCTGCGGCTGTCCTGCTACTCTGGGCTGAGTAGTTATAAATTACCAATTACTTCTATTTCTTCTTCAAAATACGTCGTGCGGTCGTCGTTCAGACGCCATGAGCGGATGCTGACGGCTTTGCCTTCGTCCACGCGGGAGATGGTGTATGAGAACCAGGGTTGTGCCCATTCCCGGTCGAAGTCGGAGGGGACGTTGGGGCAGTCCGGGTGGGAATGGAAGATACCGAGGAGGGTGAGGTCGCGCGCATCGGCGTCATCTTCCGCGCGGGCCATGTCACGGGCGGTGAAGAGAAAGCGGTTGTGCCGGGCAGCGTCTTCGCGGGCGTTTTCGATGGGCAAGAGGCCGGTCACATGCCGGGAATTGCCGTTGGCTGTACCGAGCAGGAATCCCGCGCCCTCTTCGGGGTAGGTTGATTCCAGGTGGGTGTGGAGTTGGGTGAGGATATCGTTGTTGATTTTCAGGGTCATCTCTTTTTATTCACCACGGATTACACAGAGTTCACTGAGTTTTTTGAATGTTTTCTCTTTGCTCTCCGTGTCTCCATGGTTATTTTTCTTCCCAAAGTTTGTCGCTCAGGTATTTGTAGCCTGCATCCGGGAAGAGGGTGACGACGACGCCTTCATCGAGTTGTTGGGCGACATCGAGGGCGGCGAGGAAGGCAGCACCGGAGGAGATACCAACGAACAGGCCCTCTTCGCGGGCGAGGCGGCGGGTCATTTCGTAGGCGGCTTCGGTGTTGACGGAGAGGTTTTCGTCGGCCAAATAGGGATCGTAGATGCCCGGCTGGATGGCTGATCCCATGTGCTTGAGACCTTCCAGGCCATGAAACGGGGAGTCGGGCTGCATAGACACCACGCGGACGCCAGGAAGATGATCGCGGAGGTAGCGACCCACACCCGTCAGGGTCCCGGAGGTCCCCAACCCGGAGACGAAGTGGGTGATCATTCCGCCCGTTTGTTGGACAATTTCCGGGCCGGTGGTCTGGTAGTGGGCCTGCCAGTTGGCAGGGTTGTTGTATTGGTTGGCGTAGAAGTACAGGCCGGGATGTTCGGTGGCGAGTTCGCGAGATTTGAGTATTGCACCGTCTGAGCCTTCCAGGGGGTCGGTGAGAATGAGTTCGGCGCCGAGGGCGTTGAGGATTTTGAGCCGCTCCGGGCTGGCGTTCTCAGGGAGGACGAGGGTGACAGGGATGCCGAGCGTCGCGCCAAAGGTGGCGTAGGCGATACCCATATTGCCGGAAGTGGAGTCGAGAAGGCGTCGGGTATGTCCCGCATTACCCGGAGTCAGTTCCCCCCTTCCAAGCGCGGTGCGGATAATGTTCCAGGCGGGGCGATCTTTGACGGAGCCGCCAGGGTTGAACCACTCGGCCTTGGCGAGAATCTGTACCCGGTCGCTGATCCCTTCCCGGTCAGCGATGCGGCGGATGGGCAGGAGGGGGGTATTGCCGACAGACGCGAGGAGGCCGGACGGGGATAATTGATAATGGGTAATGGGTAATTGATAATGGGTAATTGTGGTTAGCATATTTTTATTCAAAATTCGGAAGTTTCGTTTCACAAAAAAACGGCCAACAGACAAAAAAACAGGTCGTTGCGTACTCCTTGAGCGGGGCGCAACCACCTGTCGTCTGTTGACCGTTGTACGGGTCGAGGCCTTCTCTTAGACGTGCAAGGCCAGACGGTGGCTAGTCGCCCCGCCTTTACACATGCAGGCCATAGAGAAGGTGGTGAGTTTCATGTCAGGAATTTTTTAGATAAACTTCAAAAATATTATGGCAAATTATATGCCGCGAGTTTGATTTGTCAAGAAATTGCTCAGGAATTTCTCATGCAAATGTTTGCTTATCTGTAAGATGTGTCCGGGTTGGGATTTCTTACGAAAGTTTGGCTCAGTTGGCTTCGAACATCTCTCCAACTACTTCCAGCCCATATTGTTTAACAAGGCTCTCCATAGCGGCTTCGTCCGCCGGTTTTTCGACATCTCCATATAGTTCCCAGGTCTCCTGATGAGAAACAGATGCTCCTTCAGACAGAGAGACGGCCCCGCCCAGTGTTTCTAACTCCAAAAATTCGTCGTTGCAATAAGATTCGCTGGAACTGCCGTGGTCAAGGTATTGAGCCTGGGGATCGAACACAGCCTTTTTGACGAAGAGAGTCCCTGCCTGCCAGTAAGCCAGCCATCCGCGCGGGTTGGGAAAACCAATCTTGAGCGCCCCCTCCCGCATTTTCGCTTGCACGAAGATGTACTGGTTGCCCCATGTGATGTATGGACTGCGGATGTCGGTGTAGGGCCAGAGGATAATTCGCCGGTTGGGAAGAAGTCCGGTCGTGTGCGTGGACTGCGGGAGGATCGCAACACCACCTGGCTTGAATTGGGTAATGGCCCAGGGTGCACAAAAGATAGGTGTTTGGCTGTGGTTGGTGAGCGTATGGTGGATGGTAACGGCGGAGGCTTCGAGGGTGATGTCGAAAGATTTCTGCAAACCCGTTACGGGTTCAATGGGTTGAACGACTCGCAAACCATGTTCGATTTTTGTGATTTCTATGGGTGCATCGTCCGGCAAGTAGGTGAGGGAGAGATCTTCGGGGGCGCGCCAGAGACGATGGCCGCCGTAAAAATGAAATGTCCCCCCTGGACTTTCAATGGTGAAATGAGGCAGTTCGGCGAACAGGTTTTTCCCTCCCCTAAACCGAAGGCTGATGACGCGCGGCCCGGCGGATTGCGTAACCAGGATGGAGAGGGTGTTATTGGTCAATTCAACGCAGTCAAGGTTGAGAAAGCGGGTAGTTTTCATTTCTGAATTTTAACAACAAAACAGTGAATGTTATACTAACGTGGAGGAGAATCGCATGTCGTCCAAAAACCATATCCTTGCCATTGATCTGGGTACTTCAGGCCCCAAAGTCGCCCTCTTCTCTACACAGGGAGAGTTGATCGGAAGTGAATTCGAGGAAACCCAACTGATCCTCTCCTCCGGTGGAGGCGCGGAGCAGTCCCCTGACGATTGGTGGCGGGCGATTGGCAAAGCGGTCAAACGGCTGCTCGGTCAAAACCTGGTGCGTTCTGAAGACATTGTCGCCGTTGTTTCAACGGGCCAATGGTCGGGAACCGTTCCGGTGGATGAAGAGGGAAACGCCCTTTCAAATGCCATCATCTGGATGGACGCACGGGGGACCCCGTACATTTCCCCGGTTGTGAGTGGCCCGCTTAAAATTCAGGGATATGGGGTGGACAAATTAATCCGGTGGATCAACCTGACCGGCGGAATTCCCGCTCACTCCGGGAAAGACCCGATTGCCCACATCCTTTACCTTAAGCACGTTCACCCGGAAATCTACCGGCGCACGTACAAATTCCTGGAACCGATTGATTACCTCGGGCTTTGCCTGACCGGTAAGTTCGCCGCGTCCTACGATTCCATTACCCTCTACTGGCTGACCGATACACGGAATATCCACCGCATCGCGTATCACCCCGTGCTGGTGAGGCTGTCCACGATTGACGCTGCCAAGTTGCCGGATCTTCTCCCGGCAAACAGTATCCTGGGACCTTTGCGTCCAGAGTTGGCGCGGGAATGGGGCTTGCGCGAAAACGTCCAGGTGGTGATGGGGTCCCCGGACATTCTCTCCGCTGCGGTCGGGTCGGGGGCAGTGCGGGATTATGAAACGCACCTGTACATCGGCACTTCCTCCTGGTTGACCTGCCACGTCCCATTCAAAAAGACCGATCTCTTTCATAACCTGGCTTCCATTCCGTCCGCTATTCCGGGGCGGTATCTGCTCGCCAACGAACAGGAGTGTGCCGGGGCCTGTCTTCAATATTTACGCGATCAAATTTTCTTTCCCCAAGACGATTTATCTACCGGAGAGAAACCCTCGAACGCATACCAACTTTTCGATCAGATCGCTGAACGAACCCCGGCGGGGAGCGACAAAGTGATCTTCACTCCCTGGTTGAATGGGGAACGGTCTCCAGTAGATGATTACGCCGCCCGCGCGGGGTTCTACAACCAATCTCTGCGAACCACCCGCGAACATCTGGTGCGCGCGGTCTTCGAAGGGGTAGCGTACAACGCCCGCTGGCTGTTGAAGTACGTCGAACAGTTCGTCCAACGGAAAGTCGAGTCAATCCACATGGTCGGGGGCGGCGCGAAATCGAACATCTGGTGCCAGATTCAGGCGGACGTGCTTGACCGCCCCATTCGACAGGTCAAAGACCCCATTGAAGTGAACGTTCGTGGCGCGGCCCTGCTGGCTTCGGCGGCCCTGGGGCATCTCCGCTACGACGAAATCGGCACCCGTGTCCCTATCACGAAAACGTACATGCCCAATCCCGATCACCGAAAAATTTACGATGAGCTATTCAAAGAATTTCTCGCCATTTACGAGAGCAACCGGAAGATTCATGCCCGCTTGAACCGGCTTGCATAAAACCCGAGGCCCGAAAAGAAGGTACATAGAGCTACACAGAGTGAACCAGAGATTCACAGAGAAATCCTTAAGAAAACTCTGTGTAGCTCTGTGAAATCTCTCTGCATCTCTGTGTAAAAAGAGTTCCACAATGAACCTGGAAGAATTTCTCCTCAAAAACGTCGGGCGTTTTCCTCCGCGCGTGGTCGCCTGGATCGAAAAACGCCTGAAAACTATCCCCGCCATCCGCCAGAAAATTGATCAGGAGTACGACGAGATGATGGCGGGATTGGAAGGATCGCTCAAACCCTACAGAGGCCAGTTTCCTTCCTTCACCGAAATCCCCGAAACAGGGCGTGACCGCGCGGACATCCTGCGCGAGATGGAAGCGATGCAAGCCCAGGAAGAAGCCAATTGGCGAAATGGGTTTGTCTCCGGCGCGGTGTATCACGGCGATCAGGGGCATATCGAGTTCTTGAATAAGGTGTA
>DATDOR010000589.1:0-9954 GCA_035293165.1 Anaerolineales bacterium
ACCAGATGTCTGAACCGAAATACGTGCTGGCAATGGGCGCGTGTGCCTCCGGTGGCGGCCCTTTCAAAGAAGGGTACAACGTTGTTTCGGGTGTAGACAAATTTGTCCCGGTGGATGTGTACATTCCCGGTTGCCCGCCCACCCCACAGGCATTGTTGCACGGTCTGGTCAGCTTGCAGCGCAAGATTGACGCACAGTCCATTAGTAAGACGCGCTGGTATAGCAAGGAAGAGTCAGGGGAGGCCCTCCCCATTCCAGTCCTGGGGCCAGACTTGATGGATCCTCGCCAATACGAAAAAATCCGCAGCTATGCAGCGGAAAAACTCGAACAAGAAAAGATAGCGGCTGAAGCAGCTGCCGCTGAAACGGTAGCCGAAGCGGCAACGGCGCACTAATGGTAGAGGTGAACAATGACGGATCAAACACTTGAAGTTACCGATCAAATCCTGGCCCGTTTTCCAGATTTTGTCGTCGCGGACACCCGCAAAAGTTTTGAAGGTTACATCGTACAGGTTGAAAATTTAATTGAATTTGCAACTGCCTTGCGTGATGAGATGGGATACGATTACCTGTCTTCCGTGACAGGTGTGGATTATCTGCCAAATGAGCAGATGGAAGTGGTGTACCACGCCTACCGTTCAACCGGAGGCGGAGCACTGGTATTCAAAGTTCAGGTGCCGCGTGACAATCCTGTCGTGCCCTCGCTCGTTTCGCTCTATCCCGGGGCTGATTTTCAGGAGCGCGAGGCCTGGGATTTACTGGGCATTCGTTTTGAAGGCCATCCCAATTTGAAGCGGATTTTGATGTGGGAAGGCTTTGCCGGACATCCACTCCGCAAAGATTGGCGTGAAGCTTACTATGAAGAGGACGGCAAACCTTTTGGCAGCCGTTGGCCGGGTGGGCAGGTATACCGCGTGGAGGATAAAAATCCATTTGGGAAAAATGTGGATTATCCTGCCGGGTTTGCCCCCGAGACCTGGATACCAGAAGCTGAAGCCGCAGTCTACGCTGGAGTTGGCAAAGTAGAACACCCCAATGGAGATGGTTTAGATACCGAAGAAATTGTCGTCAATCTTGGCCCGCAGCACCCTTCCACGCATGGTGTGTTCCGCGTCGTCGTCCGACTGGATGGAGAGACTATTACCGCGCTTGAGCCAGTGATGGGTTACTTGCATCGCAATCACGAGAAGATCGGCGAGCGCAACACCTACCTGATGAACTTCCCCTTCACCGACCGGTTGGATTACCTGTCTTCGATGTCCAACAACTGGGGGTATGCGATGGCAGTCGAAAAACTGATGGGGAAGAAAGCAAACCCGCCGGAACGGGCCGAGTACATCCGCGTCATCATGGCGGAACTGACCCGTATCTGCAATCACCTGTGGGCCATCGGCTTCCTGCTCAACGACCTGGGCGCGTTCTTCACCCCTTCGCTTTATGCGATTAAAGAACGGGAACTGATCCTGGACTTGTTTGAAGCGACCGCCGGGTCCCGGATGATGTGCAATTACTTCCGCTTTGGTGGGGTGGTGCGCGACTTCCCGCCCGGGGTGCTGGACGAGATCAAAAAACTGGTCTACGACCGCCTGCCCCGCAAGATTAACGAACTCGATGTTTATCTGACAAACAACGAAATCGTGCGCTCTCGTTGCGAGGATGTCGGCGTCCTGACCCCCGAAGACGCCATTGCGTATTCGGCCTGCGGCCCGGTACTGCGCGCTTCCGGTGTCCCCTACGATGTACGCCGTGCTGACCCCTACGGCATTTATGAGCGGTTCGATTTTGACGTGGCTGTACGCTATCACGGTGACGTGTATGATCGCTATCTGATTCGCCTGGATGAAATCCGCGAGAGCCTGAAGATTTTGCAACAGGCAGTCAAGGACATCCCCGAAGGCGACATTATCGCTGGACGCCCTGCTTATCAGGTACGTGTACCCGAAGGTGAAGCCTATGGACGTGTTGAAGGGCCGAAAGGGGAACTGGGCTTTTATGTGGTTTCCAATGGGAAACCGCAACCCTGGCGGTATCACATCCGCGCCCCATCGTTTATCAACCTGACAGCGATGGAAAAGATGTGCCTGGGCCAAAAAGTGGCAGACGTTGTCGTCGTTCTCGGCTCGATTGACATTGTACTGGGCGAAACAGACCGGTAAAGGAGCAATGCATGTACGGAAAAGGCATTTGGGAAGGCCTGAAGGTCACTCTGAAACACTTTATCATGTCCTATGTGGACGATTTTCGCTTCGGTAAAAAACGCTATTACAATGAGGAAGGTATCAAACACCGCAGCAGCGCGCAAACGGAAGGAATTTTTACCGTCCAGTACCCTGAAGAAAAGCTAATCACTCCTGAGGAGTTTCGCTTCATTCCCTTCCTGATTTACGAGGAAGGAGAAGATGGCACCCAACAAGATCGCTGCACCTCGTGCGGGATTTGTGCGAAAGTCTGCCCGCCGCAGTGTATCTGGATCGTACAGACAAACGATCCTGAAACCGGGCGCCCCATCCCTGAACCACAGGAATTCTTCATTGATGTAGACATTTGTATGAATTGTGGCTTATGTGCAGAGTATTGCCCGTTTGATGCAATCAAAATGGATCACGATTTTGAATTATCCGTTTACAATCGGCATGAGAACAATATCTTCAACAAAGCGCGTTTAGACAAACCTGTGTCATACTATGCGAACATTCGTCCGCGAAACTATGAAGCCGAAGAAGCCATTCGTCGCGAAAAAGAGGCGAAGAAAGCTGCACGAAGAAGTGGGTAAAGGCTGCTGACTTAAATTATGTTGGTCGCAGGCTCTTCAGTATTCCTCCGGCGCCTGCGACCAACAAAAAAGTTGATTCCCGAAAATTGATTAGTAACCCCGATACCGAAGTTCTGTTCCCCTCCCGGGTGATTCCAGCCTTGCATGATCTGCGCGAGGAGATCTGGCAAACCCTGGTCGAGCACGTGGACGAACAGGCTGCCGCCAGCCCGGAAAAACTGGCCTTTGTCTTAATGATGATTAAGCTAGGGGGCTGCCTGAATTGTGATACGGATGCGTATCGCGCCCATCTAGGATGTACGGAATGTGCCCGGCAGACTGTCCGCCGCTTTCGTGGGGATGATAACGAACTTATCGAAATGTTCACACTTGCCCGCCTGGAAATTGAACGGTATCTAGGATAAGCCATGTTTAACAAAAATCCCCCCCCTCCAAAAAATCTTCCTCCCACTGAAGAGCCAGTCTTCCACAATGCCATTGCTGTCGCTTCAGGCAAGGGAGGTGTAGGGAAAAGCACGGTGGCCGTTAACCTGGCTGTCGTGCTGGCCCAACGCGGCGCACGCGTTGGCCTGATGGATGCGGATATTTACGGCCCAAATATCCCAACGATGATGGGATTGGATCATCTCCCTCCCTCAAAAAATAATAAAATCGTTCCGGCAGAAGCCTATGGGGTAAAAGTCATCTCGATTGGATTCCTTGTCAAACCCGGTCAACCCTTGATCTGGCGCGGCCCGATGTTACACTCTGCTATCCGCCAGTTTGTGCAAGATGTTAACTGGGGTGAACTCGACTACCTGATCGTGGACTTGCCTCCCGGCACGGGGGATGCGTCCCTCTCTGTCGCACAGACTCTCCCTCTGACAGGAGGGGTGATTGTCACCCTCCCGCAGCAGGTCTCTCTCGACGATGCCCGGCGTGGGTTAGAGATGTTCCGCCAGTTGGATGTGCCCATTTTGGGCGTGGTCGAAAACATGAGCTACTTGGAACTCCCTGATGGGAGCCGGATGGATATTTTCGGCGCGGGAGGCGGCGAACGGCTCGCGCATGAATCCAGCGTCCCCTACATGGGTGCAATCCCCATGGACCCCAATGTTCGAAAGGGAGGGGATGCCGGGAAACCGGTTGTGATCTCCCGTCCGGACTCGGCCGTTGCCAAAGCGCTATCAGCGGTTGCAGATGATGTGGTTGCTAAAATTAGCGAAGCATCCACCCAAAACGAGACCAGTGCCATTCCGATAACCATTATTGGATGATGTACTTAAGAGCGGACAATTCTATGAATTCATTGACTTTTTAATAGAAAACCGTTAGAGTACAGGTTAACAGATGCACTCACCGCATCGCTATAATTTTTGATTATATGACGCCCTTTATTGTTGGTATCCGCTTCCAAAAGCTGGGAAAAACCTATCACTTCGACGCCAGTAAATTTCGTGATGTAAAACCAGGAGATTTTGCCGTGGTTGACACGCGGCGGGGGAAACAGATTGGGCAAATCGTTCAGTTGCTCGCATCCCCACCTTCCCCGCAGGAGGGGTTCTGGAAACCCCTTTATCGCCTGGCAACCCCACGCGATTTGCTTGTCCGCCAGGATAACAATCAAAAAGAACTTGAAATTACGATAGAGTGCCGCGCCAAAGCAGCAGAATTAGGCCCCCAGGATGTCAAGTTTGTTGCTTCGGAAATCAGTTTCGATGGAAAGTTTTTGACGATTCTGTACAGTTTTGAGGGGGAAGATAAGCCGAATTTGTCCAAAATGCAGACTCATATCGAACAAACCTATTCCGGTTTGAAAGTGGAAATGCGTTTGATTGGGCCGCGTGATGTGGCCAAGATCATTGGCGGGATGGGGGCGTGCGGTTTAGAGACACGATGTTGCTCAAAGTTTTTGACAGAGTTTAGTCCGGTTTCCATTAAGATGGCAAAAGCTCAGGGCATTGCCCTTACCCCATCCGAAATTACAGGGATGTGCGGACGATTGCGCTGTTGTTTGATTTATGAGTATGAACAGTATGTGGAAGCGCGCAAAACTTTACCGAAGTTGAATAAGCGCGTGGTCACGCCAATAGGGGATGGAAAAGTGGTTAACGTGTTGCCGTTAAAACAGGCGGTGGTCGTGGATGTCCCCGAACATGGCCCAACGGAATTTCTCAAACATGAGATTGAACCGTGGGACGAATTGGAGGCATTACGCCGCAAAGCAGAAGGCCCGTGCGACCGTCATGAGAACGGGGGCTGTGATTGTGGCAAGGCCGATAACAGCTCTGCGAAACCGGCAGCAGGAGCTGATTGAAGTGAGGAGGTGGACGAGGCGCTCCATGCAGATGAAAACGATTTTGGGGACATAGGCACTGAGATTGGGCTGTAAATAAAGATTTAATTTCACGATAAAACCACAACACCCTGGCGATTACATTCGCCCCTTTTGCATCACGCTTTTCAGGCATTGACATCGTATTAATGAACTGAAAAGCAATTTGGCTCTTTGGCATTGACCGTCGAGGTCGTCATTTCACCGGCAAATCCAAAGACCCAGTAATTTTTATGGAGTGTCTTAAAAATGGAAAGCAAGTTGTATGTTGGAAATCTGGCCTTTGGCACAACTGAAGAAGATATTCAGTTGCTTTTTAACCAGGCCGGGGCAGTAAAGTCCGTTAATCTAGTCAAGGATCGCGAATCAGGTCGTTCCCGCGGCTTTGCCTTTGTCGAAATGGATACCGGCGAGGCAGCGCAAGACGCGATTCAGCAATTTCATGGCATCCAGTTTCAGGGACGCCAGATCACGGTCAATATCGCTCGCCCACGCGAAGATCGCCCGCGAGGGGGTGGTGATCGTCGCCGCCGCTATGATGGTGGTGGCGGGGATCGCCGGGGGAACCGGCCTGGTCGCTCCTCCTACGGCAGCGATAACGAAGGCGGTCGAGACTGGTAGATGACCGCTTGATAGGGGCGTAGGGCACAATTGAATATCCCAACTGAATAGAATGAGCGGGTTCCCGATGGGAACCCGCTTGCGTCAATGACTGGTGATTTTTACGAAAACCATGCTGCCAGTCGTTTTCGCTCGAATTCTACTTTCTCCTGAAACAATGCCTCCGACGCTTCCGTCAGGTTGACTTCAGGTTTCCCTTCGGCAAGGAAATGTCCCTGCACCATGACCGCCTTCCCTTCGCCGACCTCTAAGAAACAACCCCCGCGCCCCTCAAATACTACCTCAGACTGGCCTCCAGCCTGTTTTGCAGCAATGTGTTCGGCGACGACAAGTCCTTCAGCTTCGGCGAAGACTCCTGCTTTGGGCAAGGGCTTACCATTTGCCATGAGTACGGCAGTCACATCCCCAATCGCGTACACATCGCGATACTGCGTTTCGAGGGTTTGGCGATTGACTTCAATCCAACCGCTGTTACCCGTCAGACCTGCCTCGCGCACGACGCGGGGCGCACGGTGGGGAGCGACACCGATCAGCAAATCAAATGGTAAGCGTTCCCCCGTTTTAAGGACGACTGCGCCGGGTTCAACCCGCATGGCGTGACGCTCGGCCAGGAAACGAATACCGTTTTCGTGCAGGCGATCTTCGATCAGGTTGCACCCGGCCGGCCCTAATACCGGCAGGGATGAGGGCAGCGGGGTAAACACGGTCACACTGGTTTGGATGCCTTTCTTTTCCAGTTTTTCTTTCGCCAGAATAGCAAATTCGTAAGGCGCCGGGGGACATTTGTAAGCAGCACCGCCAAACACGCCAACCAGAACCTGGCCCCCTTGAAAGTTTTCAAATACTTCCGCCGCTTGGGTGATTGCATTGGGATCGTAGACGTTTAGCGCATGTTCTGTGAAACCAGGGATGCTGTCCGGGGCGAGTTCAGCCCCCAGTGCGATGATGAGTGCGTCCCCCTCCAGGCGGGAACCGTTTACCGTGACCGAGTGTTTTTCCGGCTCAATCGCGCTGACCTCCCCCTGGACGAATTGGATCCCCTGAGCGGTGAGTGCGTTCAGGTTGCCTTTTCCGTTTTCGAGTGAATCGCCAAAAAAAGCCCAGGTCTTACGAAAACCAACGATGAAGTAGTCGCGCTGGTCAATGAGGGTGATGGTATCGGATGGCGGAAGCAGTTCGCGTAGCCGGCGGGCAGCCGCAATGCCGCCGAAGCCGCCGCCGAGGATGAGGATGTGAGCCATTTAATTCTCCTTTTTTGCCACGATCAAAAACCGGTGGCTCTTTACGGAAAGGAAGCCTTTCTCTTGAATTTTTTCGTGAATGTACCTCAGGGGTGCGTAGTACTTCTCAACCGTGAAATCAGGCACTTCCCAGGGAATGGCTTTCAGGTGGTAGACCACTGCCCCGGCGTCGAAAATGCGCGTTTCCGGGAAACACTCCCTGGCCTCGATGATTTTGAACCCAACATCCTTGAGTTGGTGGGTTGCATATCCAAGATTCCACGGGGTGTCATTGGGATTGTCAGGGGCACCAAGGAGACGTTTGAGTTCCTGATCGTTGATTTCTCCAACCTGTTGGGTGATGAATTCCCCGCCCGGAGCCAGGATGCGATATACCTCGCGGGGTGCGTAGGATTCGTGCCGGTTGATAATCAGTTCAAATTCTCCATCTTGGAAGGGTAAGTGATTTTCGTCTTCAAAGTAGACAACCTTTACGCCCATGGGTTCCAGCCGCGCCCGGGAAAAAGCGACATTGGGTTCATAGCCCTCGGTGGCGGCGGTGCGGGGAGGGAAAGGGCGCAGCATGGAAAAAAACTCTCCTCCCCCGGTGCCCATGTCCAGCAGGGATTGGGGAGGGGTTTCCCCGCGCAGCTTTTGCAGGATGATGCTGGGATAGCTCCAATCCATGGGCGCGGTCGCCATCCGGTGTTCGAGATAGGAAAAATCCCAGCCGTAGAAGGGTTTATCCGCTTCACTTTTTAGGAAATCCAATAATTTGTCCTGGTGCATGATACTCCTGAAGTTTCATCGCTTCCAGAATTGCCAACTCTTTTTGGCAAGGAGGGCGTCATCCACTAATGGGCTTAGGATTTTATCGTTCCGGGCCTGGACTTCCCATTGCGGGCGGAGTTGCAACGCCCGGCGCAGACAACTGACCGCTTTCTTCTGCTCATCCCGGCGCATGTACAGGATGGCCAGATAATAGTTTGCCTCGACATCGTTGGGGGTGATTTCAATGGCCCTTTCCAGCGAAACGAAAGCATCCTCATAGTGACCAAGCAATAACTGGCACTGCCCCAAACTGCTCAATGCCTGATTATGTTCGGGGGCAATGTCCAGCACCGCGCGGTAGGCGTCGGCAGCTTCGGCGGGATGTTGAAGTTTGAAGAGCATGTCGCCCACGACGAGGTTGAGCGTGCCGAACGCGGGGACGAACCGGATCGCTTCCCGGTACGCGGCGATAGCTTCATCCAGTTTTCCCCGTTCGCGGAGGTCGTCGGCCTGGGTGATGAGGGCGTGGGCGCGGGCCTGATTCGTCTTCATTATTGCGTGATTGACTGAAGGAAACACGGAGTCACGGAGTTCACGGAGAATTTTCAGAGAACTCCGTGTTCTCCGTGACTCTGTGTTGAAGATTATGGCTTCTCATATCGGCTGAATGAATTCTACCCGATTGCCAAATGGATCGCGGAATTCGAAGCGGTCATAGCCGGGGATGGGGACGGAGTCGCCGATCTGAATCCCGGCTCCGGTCAGTTTCTCATGCCACGCAGGGACATTGTCCACCTGATAGGCGAGGTGGGCTTTGGTAGTATTGCGGTCAAAACCATCTTCTGTCCCGATGTGGATTTGCACGTCGCCCAGTTCGAGCCAGAACCCGCCCCGACCTTTGAGGAAGTCCGGTTTTTGGATTTCGCGCAGGCCAAGCAGGCCGCAGTAAAACGCGCGGGCCTGATCTTCGGTCCCTTTGGGGATGGTGATTTGGGCGTGATGGAGTCGGGTGAGCATATTTTCTTCCAATTCGCTCATCGTTCGAGCTTGGGTGTAACAGCCTGGCAGTTCCGCGACCGACCCAACTAACCAACCACTTTCCGGGTCTTTTTCAATGGTGATAGTAAATTCTCGATTCGTTTTGCGCTCCTTATCAACGATCCTGTTCAGGATTATACCTTCAACTTTCTCCTTCCACTTTCACACACTCCCCGCGCTTGACTTGAAAATGATCGAAATCCCGCACAACGTAGGAGTTGGGGAATACCGACCGGGCTTCTTCGATGACATCGCGCTCGCGGTAGCGGCGGGAGATGTGGGTGAGGAGGAGGTGTTTAACGCCGGCGTTTTGGGCGAATTCGGCGACACGGCGGGCAGTCATGTGGGCGAAGGTGTCAGCGAGTTCGGCTTCATCGTCCAGGTAGGTGGATTCGATGGCGAGGGCGTCGGCGTCGCGGCAGATGTCGTTGAGGTTGTCCGTGCGCCCCACATCGCCGATGTGGACGAACCGCGTGCCGGGGCGGGGAGGACCGAGCACCTGGTCGGGTTCGATGGCCCGCCCGTCGGGCAGGGAAACCGCCTGCCCAAGGACGAGATCACGCCGCCAGGGGCCGGGAGGGACGTCAAGGGCTTCGGCTTTTTCGGGGAGGAAAGGCCGCCGGGTTTTTTCTTCAAAGAGAAAGCCATAGCAGTCGGCGGAGCGGTGGTCAACGGGGAACGCGCTAACGGTGAAGTCATCGTCTTGAAAAAGAATGCCAGGTTCGATTTCGCGCAGGTGGAGGGGAACGGGCGGCTGTGCGCCGCGCAGGACGACGCCATGTAGCAGGTCGTAAATGCGCCGCATCGCCCAGCGCCCGGCGAAGATTTCCATTTCTTCCATCGCTTCCCAGCGCATGAGGGTGGAGAGCAGGCCGCCAAGCCCGAGGATGTGGTCGAGATGGCTGTGGGTAATGAGGATTTTGTTGAGCCGTTTGAACCCCAGGCCGGATTTGAGGATCTGCCGCTGGGTGCCTTCGCCGCAATCCACGAGGAAGCGGTGTTCGTTGTGAATGACGATCTGCGCCGAGAGGCCCCGGTAAACAGATGGGGCAGAAGCGGAGGTGCCGAGGAAGATGACTTCAAACAAGGGGGAGCCTTTGATGGTGGATTTGCCATACCAAACCTGGTTTCATTGATAGTCTTTTACCAGGCCATGTTTTCTGCTTGCAAACAGTTTTTTTGGCTCTTTGGGATTTGCCGTGGTTAATGCCAGATTT
>DATDOR010000590.1:0-2840 GCA_035293165.1 Anaerolineales bacterium
GGGGAGTCCGCCCAGCCCGTCCAGGACGAGGAGGACGATCTTACCCGTGTTGTTGTTCAAGAGCGGGGTTAGATAATCGTAGGGCATGGTTTTATTCTAAGAAAGCTCCCCGAAAAAAAGGTGTGCGTGGGTGTGTACACACCCACGCACACCTTTTTTTCGGGTTAATCCCCTTAGCGCACGGCGCGCTCGGTATCTTTGTCGAAGATGTGCATGTTTTCCATGTTGAAAACCAATTTCACCTCGTCGTCCATGTGGAACTTCGAGCGGGGGTCAACGCGTGCGATGTAAGCGTGCGAGCCAGTGTTTATGTAGGCAAAAATTTCATTGCCCATCACTTCGGTCACATCCACTTTGCCGGGAACATCTGAGGGCACGATTCCCGGGGGTGTGAAGAGGGGATTGTGAATATCCTCAGGGCGGATGCCAAAAACCACTTCCTTGCCGGCATAGGACTGGTAGGCGGCGGCGCGGTCGGCGGGAATGTCCGCGCTGAAAGAACCACAGTCAACGGCCAGTTTCCCATCTGCTTTGGTGATTTTCGCCTGGAAAAAGTTCATGGCAGGGGAGCCAATGAACCCGGCGACGAACAGGTTGTCAGGGTGTTCATACAGGTTGAGCGGGGAATCGACTTGCTGGAGAACACCCAGGTTCATCACCGCAATCCGGGAGGCCATGGTCATCGCTTCAATCTGGTCGTGGGTGACGTACACAAATGTAGTTTGCAGTTGCTGGTGCAGGCGGCTCAAGTTGGCGCGGGTTTCCACGCGCAGTTTGGCGTCGAGGTTGGAGAGCGGTTCGTCGAGCAAGAAGACTTTTGGCTCGCGGACGATAGCACGTCCCAGGGCAACGCGTTGGCGCTGGCCGCCGGAAAGTTGCTTGGGCTTGCGCTCCAGTAAGTCGCCAAGTCCCAGGATATCGGCGGCGTGTTTTACCCGTTGTTCAATTTCTGCTTTAGGCGTTTTGCGGAGTTTCAAACCGAACGCCATATTATCCCGCACGCTCATGTGCGGGTACAATGCATAAGACTGGAAAACCATCGCGATATCCCGGTCTTTTGGAGCGACATCGTTGACGACATTCTCGCCGATCATAATTCGGCCACCGGAGATGTCCTCCAGCCCGGCCAGGCATCGCAAGGCGGTGGATTTTCCACATCCAGACGGCCCAACCAGGACCAAAAATTCTTTATCTTCAACATGCATGCTGATTCCATGCAGGGCGGTGAAATCACCATATTTTTTTACAACGTTATCGTAGGTTACGCTGGCCATGGGCCGTCCTCCTTATTGGGGAAAAGTATAGTTGGTTGGATTATAGTTGCGTTAATTCGCTTTGGCAAGCAAAGTTGAGGATCATCCCTACTTTCGTAGCCTGGGCAGTTACGAACTGATCTTTCAGTTCACTTGCCGATTTTCCTTTTGCTGGCTACAATCTTTCCTATGTCCCAAGATGATCTCAGCCCTGCCCGCCGCCAGTATCTGGATATTAAGAAGCAATACCCGGACACCATCGTATTTTTCCGCCTGGGTGATTTTTACGAGACGTTCGACGAAGACGCGCATACTGCTTCTCGCGTTCTGGATATTGTGCTCACGGAGCGATCCGTTGGAAAGGGACAACGTGTTCCCATGGCAGGGATTCCATTCCATGCGGCTGAAAACTACCTCGCCCGTATGATTGAACAGGGCTTCCATGTCGCCATTTGCGAGCAGGTGGGTGAACAGCCCGTCAAAGGACTCTTTCCCCGCAAGGTCGTGCGCGTGGTCACGCCGGGGACGGTTACAGAACCCGGTCTGCTTCCCGGCGACGCCAACAATTACCTGGTCTCTGTCGTCATCCACGAAAACCGGGCGGGAGTAGCCTATGCCGACATCACCACCGGAGAATTCGCCGCGACCGAACTAAAAAGCAACGATATTCAAGGGACCGTCCGGGCTGAACTCATTCGTCTGAACCCGGCAGAGATTCTGTACCCGGACGGGACCGTCTTGGGCAACGAACTCCCCGGCCATCTCACCCCGTGGCCTGCATGGCGGTTTGAAGAAGGCCGCTGCGGAGATACGCTCCTTCGCCACTTTCAGGCCGGCACCCTGCAAGGGTATGGATTGCAAGGCCGGTCGCTTGCCACACGCGCCGCCGGTGGGATGGTTCAATATTTGGGGGAAACCCAGGCCTCTGCACTCAAACTTCTCACCAGCCTGAGCGCGTACAGCCTGAGCGAATTCATGACCCTGGACGCGGCCACCCGGCGCAACCTTGAACTGACCGAAACCATTCGCGGGGGACAGGTGCGCGGCTCTCTGCTTGGCGTGCTGGAGTGCACCGTCTCCCCGATGGGCAAGCGCCTGATCCGCCAATGGGTGAGCAAGCCCCTGTTGGACGTGGAGGTCATCCGCAAACGACAGGATGGTGTGGCTTTTTTCTACGAAGATGGACTGCTCCGCGCGGAAGTCCGTACCGCGCTCAAACCCCTTGCCGATCTCGAACGGCTGGCCAACCGGGTGATGGGCGGCACAGCCCAACCCCGCGACCTGGTTTCCATGCGCCAAACGCTGCGCCGCCTGCCGAAGCTGCGCCAATTGCTTCCAGAAGATGATCCGGCTTTGCGCGGAACCTTGAAGGATTTCGATTTGTGTACCGCCGAACTTCGCCTGCTCGAAGCCGCAATGGATGACGACCCACCCGCCACCCTGTCCAACGTCGGCGTCATTCGCAAGGGCTTTTCGGCGGAACTGGACGGAGTCGTTTCGGCATCCAGCCATGCCCGCGAATGGATCGCCAGTCTGGAGTCGGTTGAACGCCAGCGCACGGGGATTAAGTCCCTCAAAGTGGGTTTT
>DATDOR010000591.1:0-3391 GCA_035293165.1 Anaerolineales bacterium
GGTCAACAACTTCGTGCTCATGCTGTTCTTGGGCATTTGTCCCTTCCTGGGAATCTCTGGAAACCTGCGCACGGCGCTTCGTATGGGCATTGCAGTGACTTTCGTGATGCTGATCAGCGCCAGCGCCGCCTACGGTATCCATACCCTGCTGGTTTATCTGAATGCCCGGTTTCTGGAGCTGATTGCGTACATCGCGGTGATCGCCTCGACCGTGCAGTTTGTGGAGATGTTCATCCGCAGGTTCAGTCCCGCCCTATTCCGCACGCTGGGGCTGTTTTTGGCTCTGATCACCACCAATTGCGCCATTCTCTACGTAGTGCTGTTCCAGACCGCGCGCGAATACAGTTACCTCCAGTCGGTGGTGTTCGCCCTCGGGGCCGGGCTGGGCTTCACGCTGGCCATTGTGATCATGGCCGGGATGCGGGAGCAACTCGATCTGGCCGATGTGCCGGGGATGGTCAAGGGTACCGCGCTGACCCTGTTAGTCGCTGGCATGCTGTCGCTGGCGTTCATGGGTTTCGCCGGTTTGGGAGGTTGAGCGATGGTTTACCATTTGATTGTCGCCGTCCTCGGCATCGCGCTGCTCCTCTGCGGCTGGGTGTGGGTGCAGAGGCGGGCGGCGCGCGAAAAATGCGAAGGTCTCATCGATGAGGCGGCCTGCGTCCTCTGCCCCGGTTGTCATGGATGCAGACGCGCGGTTGGTGCGATGGATCGGGAGAAGAACCGACGGCCGTCTTTTGGCAAAAGATCTGCCGCGATATGAGCGGCAGGGCGGGTCCGGGTGATTTTTTTTGGACAAGTACTTTGATAATCAGATAATTGGTTATATGAACTAAACAGCAGGTTGCGAGTTTCAAAAGGCTACGACACTGGTCAGGGAGTGCGGATGGTAAGCAAGGGGGGAGACGATCGGGTCCGCGAAACTTCGCAAAGTATCTGAGAAAAATTCACCATCACAAGTAAATAAATAAGGAGGACAGAAACATGAACAGAAGAATCATCGTCGTAGGTTTTCTCGTTGCGTTTTTTTCACTCGTTGGAACGGGGAAAGCGTCAGCGGTCAAGCTCTATGTAACAAACATCTCCGACAATAGTCTTTCAATTATTGACGCTGAGCGAAAGGATCCCAAGGAATGGACTATTATCAGCACGATCTCGGTGGGAAAAATGCCCCATGTCCCGGCAGTAAGTCCCAACGGGAAGAAGCTTTATGTGACCATGGCGGGATCGGACGAGGTTTGGGTCTTTGACCCGGCCACGGACAAGCTACTTAAAAAGATCACTTTGGGAGTCAAACCCACTCACATCATCTTTTCCCCGGACTCGCAGTACGCGTTCATTAGCGTCGAGACATCCCAGGAACTGGCCATCGTGGATGTCGCAGCCGATTCAGTGCTGGCAAAAATTCCCATTGGACTAGAACCTCACGTGCCAGCCCTAAGTCCTGACGGAAAACTCATTTATGTGGGGGGTGGCCCGGGAAACGTACTGTTTGCCGTCGATCCCCTGGCACGTAAGATGACAGGTAAAATTGGTCCGCTTCCGGTGCCGCATGTGCCCGTCTTCGATGTGGATGGGAAGACTGCTTATGTAACCGGCCGGGGAAGCAACGATCTCAACCTCATCAATGTGCAGACTGGAAAAATCGCCTCCAAAATCGATTTGGGCTTCAACTCCCATGGCTCGACCCTCACCGCCGATGGCCGGACGCTCTACGTAAGCAGCGAGGCGGCCAACGTTGTCGGGATCATCGATACGCAAAGTCAGAAACTTGTCGACAAGGTTCCCGTGGGTGAATTTCCCCATCTCGTCAAGCTTAGCAGAGACGGCCGGTTTGCCTTTACAACGAATATGAAGGCCAACACGATCTCTGTCATCGATGCGGCGGAGAAAAAGGTTGCTGCTTCTTTAAAAGTTGGCAATGGTCCCGGCGGCATAGCCATTCTGGAAAAGTAAGATTCAGGACGGCCGCGGCATGATCTGGAAGTCGAGGTCGAAGAAGCTTTTCTGGACCGGTGTTCTGGTTGCAGGCCTCCTTTCTTTGACGGGTTACTGGCTCATTGCAAGGGGCAGTGTCGTTAAAGAGTCCGGGAGCATCGACGTCACCATGTACGTGGAGCAGTTCGCGTTTAGCCCCTCTCGTATCAAGATTAAGAAAGGCCAGCGCGTAAACCTCCGACTGATCTCCAAGGATGTGACCCACGGCATTTTCATCGATGGCTATGAGATCAAGAAGGAGATTATTCCCGGCCATCCGACGAGTGTCAGTTTCGTTGCCGACCGCCGGGGAAAAATCCAAATCCGCTGCGCAGTCGTTTGCGGGCCATTGCACCCGTTCATGTTGGGTGAGATCGTCGTTGAGCCTAACACTCCCTTCTGGAGCGCATCGCTGGGCCTATTTTTACTCGCGGGCGTTATAGCGGGCTTCGCAGGAACCGGATATAGAAGGGGCAGCGACAACCCTCATCCTCGGAATCGAGAGGCGGGTCTGGACCTTCTCGGTTTCTCCTGGATCAGAAAGCTTTTCGCCTGGCGCGGATTGCAGTTTGCTCTCATGATTCCGGGGCTGGCCATTTTAGCGCTTGCGATTATTAGCGGGTTTTGGGGAACTTCCATCGGCGCCAAGAATTTCTCCATGATCTTTGTATGGGTTGTTTGGTGGGGTGCGCTGGTGGTCTTCTTTCTCCCATTTGCCGCCCGGGCGTGGTGCGCTGCGTGTCCCTTGCCTGCCGGCGGGGAGTGGTTGTCGCGAAGAGCCTTTGTAGAGAGAAATAAGCGCTCCTTCGGTTTGGGGTTGCGATGGCCCCGGTTTCTGCGCAATCGATGGCTTAGCAACATTGGCCTGACTCTCGTTTTGCTCTTCGGGCTGATCATTACAACAAACCCCTGGGTCACCGCTCTCTTCATTATTTCCTTGATGCTAGCCGCCCTGTTATTCCACCTTGTTTTTGAGCGGCGAGCGTTCTGCCGATACGCATGCCCCATCGGTGGGTTTCTGGGTCTTTATGCGATGCTTTCCCCGCTACAGTTGCGAAGCAAGGATGACGCGGTTTGCCGCCGGTGCCAATATAAATCCTGCTATCGGGGAAGCACCGTCGCCAGCGAGGAAACCGGAGGCAGGCCTGCCTATCCTTGTCCGCTTTTCGAATTTACTAGCGTCATGGACCGAAATGCTGACTGCATCCTTTGCAGCGAATGCATCAAGGCCTGTCCATACGACAACATAGCACTCCGAACAAGGCCGTTTTTTGCTGATCTATTGAACAGTAAGAAGTGGCGCATGGATGAAGCCTGGCTCGCGCTCATCATGCTGGGCGGTGGCTTGGCTAACCTGGCTGTAAAGCTAGGCCACTGGGGGTGGCTTAAGGAATGGGCAAACCTGCAGGAGACC
>DATDOR010000592.1:0-6622 GCA_035293165.1 Anaerolineales bacterium
GGGCGTGCCTTTCTTAAGCAAGGACGACCGGTTTTGGATGAAGCGATTCAAGTGGGACAGGAATTCGAAGTACCCATCCGAACGCAGCTTCGTTTAGGGCGCAGGTTATCCCGCTCGGTGTATGCTGCTGCTCGCCAGCGAAATGCAAATCTTGTGTTATTAAACTGGACCGGATTTACGACGACACCTGGGTCTTCACTAGGTCGAACAATCGATATCCTGTCGAACAATCCACCGTGTGATCTGGCTGTAGTTCGCCTGGTGCGAGAAACATTCAGTCCGCATAAAATCCTTGTCCCGGTTGCGGGTGGGGATAATGCCCGTCTCGCACTTCAATTGGCTGCTACCCAGGCGCGTTTTCTCGAAAATCAAACGGGTGAATCAGTTCAAATCGTTGCACTACACTTGATCCGAGAAAACTTAAACGAACAAGAACTTGAGAAGAGGAGACATAAGCTTATCGAAACACTTAATCTGTCGAAATTGCCTGTGGAATTAAAAATTGTACAGAGCGAGAAACCTGACCTGGCGGAAGAAATTTTGGCGCAAGCAGAAGACTTCGACGAAATCATCATTGGCGCCTCTGAAGAAGGGCTTCTGGAGCAGCGAGTTTTTGGTACCGTGCCCTATCGTGTGGCCGAAAACAGTCAGGTAAACGTGATTATGGTGAAACGCTATAACCCCATCAAACATGGATTATTGGCAAAACGTTTAGGATTTAATGGAAAATCGTAAAGAAAAAGAGCGGCTTACAAGCCGCTCTTTTTCTCTAGAACAAAATAGAAGCTAATTCAGAGCGATATTGGCGCGTTAATTCACTTTCTTCCCCTAAAATTTCGAGAGCAGCCACGACAATCTTGCGTACATTCCCATTCCGGTAGTTTTTATCTTGCCGTAGTAGTTCCAATAACCCATCCAACGCTGCAGGGAAATTACCGCCTTTGATCAGATTCAACGCCCGAAGATAAATGGCTTCGAGGCCAGGTTTGCCGGGTAATGGTTTGGATTGGGCAAGGGCATCGGCCAAAGGGCGTAGAACTTCAGCTGTTGCGTACTCCCGGCTGGATGGAAAATTCTTTAATAATTCCAGGGCTTCTTTCGCTTTATTTTGTGCCAATAATCCCTTGGCAAGTCCCAATAAGGCTCCGGGCGATTTTGGCTGCTCCTGAAGCACTTTGCGTAAACTGGCCTCTGCATCTGCCCAGCGGTGATATTGCAGCAAACTTAATCCCTTATTCAATGTCAGATCGGTTGGGCTGGGAGCCAATTCCCGAAGAAATTTTTCGATCTCCGGCTGGGGAACAACCCCCATAAATTCAGCAATCGCCTGCCCCATTCGAAAACCCTTTACGTATGGGATGCTGCGAACATTATATCGAATAGCCAGGTTAGGATTTTCGTCAATATCTACTTTGGCCAGACGGAAACGACCTTCTGCATTTTCTGCGAGTTCCTCGAGCATTGGCCCAAGTGTACGGCAGGGCCCGCACCATTCAGCCCAAAAATCCACCACCACCGGTTTGTTGCGAGAATATTGGATGACTTCGTACTCAAAATTTGCTTCGCTAACCTCGATAATGTAATTGGATGATACCATTCTGGTGTCCTTTTCTTATTCAAATTTGCTGCCATCAGGCATAACGGTGTCTTTTAGAGAGCGAGCATTTTCCAATTGTTCGGGTGTGACAATCGCCCCGGTTAATCTTGCTTTGGACAAATCCGCCCCTTGTAAAGACGCATAACTCAAATTAGCTCCTGTCAAATCTGCACCACTCAAGTCTGCCCCGCTTAAATCCACCCAACTCAGGTTTGCTCGCCGCAAAATCGCTCCACGAAAAGAAGCACCTTCCAAATAAGCCCCATTGAAATTGGCTTCTAGTAGACTCGTTCCATCGAAAGGAGCACGGTATAACATAGCACGTGATAGGTCGATCCCATCTAAAATTGTCCATTTGAAGTATGTATCGTAAGGTGCAACGGCTGTTGGATAAACATTTTTGAAGTCGCGTCGTCCCCTCTTATATTCTTTTATTAGTGTTTGCGCGTCGATTAGGAGCGCCTCAGGATATTCTTGCTTGACCCACTCTAAAGACTGGCCTATTGCTGTTGCGGTAACAGGTTCAGGGATGCTTTTTTCTCCTCTTGGCTGATGTTTACGCGCTTGTTCACGTTCAGATAAAGAGTTCCGATTAAGTAATGGAAAGAATTGGGAAAACAACCAATATACGATAGTTAAGAGGACTAAAACAACTGCAATGGTTACAATAACCACCAACCAGGCACTGTTCGTCGTAGATTGTCCCAGAAATCTTCCCTGAGAGAAAAAATATACTGCAAATATTCTATGGTACAAATTCATAAGTATAAAAATTTTAGCATGGAGGAAGTAAAAGTCAATAAACCATGAGATCGATCTTATCAAACCTGGCTTGAAAATAGGCCGCACTTAATAAACACAAAAAATTATTTAATATATATTATTCTCGCGTTGACTCCCTTGTATCCACGTGCTATCATGCGAGTATTACGCAGTTTCTACTTCAATTATTCTGGAGACTTATGAGTCTTGAATTCTTTATTCGTATCATTGGGATGGTTGTATTTGCAGTCGGTGGAGTTTCTTGGGGTGTATACCTGGCCCGGGTAGCGAATGAAAACGCCCAACTTTATGGGGTGGTTATTGGATTGTTAGGTGCATTGGTTGGCCTTGTGTTGACGCCTTTTCTTACTACTCGCCCTATTCGGGCTGTTCGAGCGACCCTTGGAAAGGCAAACAATCGCACCCTATTTTCGATTTTGTCTGGTTTGATCGTGGGACTGATAATTGGCGCGTTATTGTCCATACCTTTGGCCCAACTTCCCCGCCCCTTTAGTCAGATTTTACCCATCGTTAGCACTGTTGCGTTTGCGTATCTGGGGATTACGCTATTTGTAGCTCGACAAGAAGACTTTCGTTCAATTTTTGCTGGCTTTGTCCAAAATCCATCTGTTCCCGCTCCTCAAAATGAACCCATAGAACAATTCATTTTGCTGGATACTAGTGTAATTATTGATGGGCGGATTGCTGATATTGCCAGGACAGGGTTTATCCTCGGGACTTTGCTCATTACTCGATTTGTCCTCCAGGAATTGCAATACATTGCTGATTCCCCTGATAGTCTGCGCCGTCAAAGGGGGCGGCGAGGATTGGAAGTGCTTTCAGACTTACAAAAAAATGAACAGGTCAAAGTAAAGATTTCCGATCAGGATATTAAAGGTAATCATCCTGTGGATGAGAAACTCATTTTACTAGCCCGAGAGATCAATTGTTCCGTTTTGACCAACGATTATAACCTCAACCGGGTGGCGGAGTTACAAGGAGTCCGTATCCTCAATATCAATGAGTTGGCGAATGCTGTCAAAGCCGTTTTCCTTCCTGGGGAACCGCTTACTGTTCAAATCATCCAGGAAGGCAAGGAATTTGGGCAAGGTGTGGGGTATCTCGATGATGGTACTATGATCGTCGTTGAAAACGGGCAAGAATATATTGGCGCTAAAGTCCCCACCGTGGTCACAAAAGTCTTACAAACGGCAGCCGGGCGTATGATCTTTGCCCGGCCTGAAGAAAAATAATGTTCAGGAAATGATTGATGCCTTTGCGAATTTACAACACACTGACTCATACAAAAGAAGAATTTCAAACGCTTGAAGAGGGAAAAGTGCGTATGTATGTCTGTGGCCCGACAGTTTATGACAATGCACACGTTGGACATGCCATGTCCTCCGTAGTCTTTGACATCATCCGCCGCTACCTGGAATACCGTGGTTACCAAGTTAAACACGTCATGAACTATACCGATGTTGATGACAAAATTATCCGCCGTGCAAATGAACGTGGCGTGGACCCATTCAAGCTGGCCGAAGGTTATGTAGAGAAATATGGGCAACATCTTCGTGATCTCAATGTATTGCCTGCCCATGTAATGCCGCGCGTATCGCGAGAAATTGATAACATCATCGCTATCACCAAAGACCTGGTCTTCAAAGAATACGCCTATTCTGTGGACGGTGACGTATACTTTCGCGTGGAAGAGGATGATGACTACGGCAAACTCTCCCGTCGCAAACTTGAGGATATGAAAGCCGGAGCACGAATTGACATAGACGAACGGAAAGAAAATCCGCTCGACTTCGCCCTTTGGAAGGCGTCTAAACCAGGTGAGCCGGAATGGGATAGTCCCTGGGGCAAGGGCCGACCGGGCTGGCATATTGAGTGTTCTTCAATGTGCCTTGCCCACTTGGGTGATCAAATAGATATTCACGGAGGTGGAAATGACCTGATCTTCCCTCACCATGAAAACGAAATCGCCCAAAGTGAAAGTTACACAGGAAAACCCTTTGCCCATTACTGGGTTCATAATGGCATGTTGCAGCTTTCTGGCGAAAAGATGTCAAAATCCCTGGGGAATATCATTTCGATTGATGAATTCCTAAGCAAGCACGATGCAGATGTTTTTCGTTTGATTGTCTTGAACTCCAGTTATCGCAGCCCGTTAACCTTCACGGATGATGTCATCGAACAAGCCACGCGCGGATTGGAACGTTTGCGGGGGGGACTGCGCCCACCCCGGTTAGGGGATGGTTCTGATCCCGAAGCGGGGTGGACTGCTCTGAGTGGACAAATGGAAGCTACTCACCGGGGCTTCATAGATGCCATGGATGATGATTTCAACACTGCAGGTGCATTGAGCCATTTATTCGAACTGGTACGGGTTATCAATCAGGCCCGTGACGCGGGAGCCACCGCCGAAAAACTTCACGAAGCTCAATCGCTACTCCGCGAACTGGCTGGTGTATTGGGACTGGTTCTTCAAGAACATTCTGGCACTACCTCAGCGGATCCGTTTGTCGATTTGCTTGTCCAAATTCGCACCGAACTACGACAGCAAAAATTATGGACCCTCTCCGACCAGATACGCGATCGTTTGCGCGAATTAGGCGTTATTTTGGAAGATAGCAAAGAAGACTCGACCTGGCGTTGGGAATAATGCGCGAGTGGATTTATGGACGTAACCCAGTTCTAGAAACTTTGCGTGCTGGCCGGCGGACATTTTTTCAATTACAAGTTGCTCAAGGAGTTGAGGAGAAAGGCGCGCTGAGCAACATTCTCAAGCTTTGCCGGACCAAAAATATTGTCATTCAGAAAACCAAAAGAAATTGGTTTGAATCGCTCGGTGTTTCTGATCATCAAGGCGTAGCATTAGAAACGAGCGGGTATCCTTATGTATCTCTTGACGAGATATTAATATTCGGACGCCAGAAGAATGAACCCCACTTCATTCTCATTTTAGATACCCTCCAAGACCCACAAAACCTTGGTAGTTTATTACGGACAGCCGAATCCGTAGGGATTCATGGAGTATGTCTCCCGTTCCGGCGGACAGCCACCGTAACTCCGGCAGTCGTAAACCGTTCATCAGGAGCCAGTGAACATCTGCTAATTATGCAAGCTAATCTGGCGCAAACCATCGCTCGACTTAAGGAAAACGGTCTTTGGGTAATCGGATTAGATAGAAGCGCAGAAGCAGTGATGGTAAACCTGGCGAGATTGGACGGTCCCTTGGCGGTGGTCATTGGAAGTGAAGGAAGCGGCATGCGGCGGCTTGTGCGGACTTCTTGTGATCTCTTGGTGCAACTCCCAATGCGTGGTCATGTCAGTTCCTTAAATGCGTCGGTAGCCGGATCGGTCGTATTGTACAGAATTTGGGAAACACGCGGGTTCTCAACAGCAAAAACCATTGACGCTCATTCGTAAAACTGATAAACTCCCGCGCCGTTTGCAACCTACAAATGTTTACGGGTCTACCGTAATTATCGGGGTGGGAGAATTTCCCGCTCAAAACGGAAGAGCCATATTTACAAAACACCAGCGCCTCTTGTCGGTCAAAAGTGCCTTTGGTATAATGCCCTTCGCTTTGCGACAGGCATAGGTTTTGTAGCTTAATATTAAGTTTGCCGACGTAGCTCAATACGGCAGAGCATCCGCCTTGTAAGCGGGAGGTTATGGGTTCAAGTCCCATCGTCGGCTTCCGTTGATGGTTTAGGCTCAAAGCCAAGACTTAACACTTGGCTTTGAGCCTCAGCCAGTAACGGAAAATTGGGCAGGTACCGAAGTGGACAAACGGGGCTGACTGTAAATCAGCTGGCAGACGCCTTCGGCGGTTCGAATCCGTCCCTGCCCACCATTAGCTTGTAAAAAAAAGGAAATCCCAAATAATAGTTACAAGCCCTCATAGCTCAGTCGGTAGAGCGCATTCTTGGTAAGAATGAGGTCATGGGTTCAAATCCCATTGAGGGCTCTCTTTTTACAAGTAATCTTATCATCTATCTATTAATACAGGAGTGAAATTAGATGGCAAAGAGCACCTTTGAGCGGACGAAACCGCACCTAAACGTCGGGACGATGGGGCACATCGACCACGGCAAGACGACGCTGACGGCTGCGATCACGAAAGTCTCGTCGTTGATGGGCTACGGGAACTACTTCAAAGCCTTCGACCAGATCGACAATGCGCCGGAAGAGCGCGAGCGCGGCATCACGATCAACATTGCGCATGTGGAATACGAGACGGAGAAACGGCAC
>DATDOR010000593.1:0-2199 GCA_035293165.1 Anaerolineales bacterium
CGGTAGCCATCAGCAGGTTGCGCGCTGCCACAGAGAGGGGGTCAAGCAAGGTGTAGAGGATCATCAATTGGAAGGTCACTTGCATGGGCAGGAGCGCCTGCCCCCAAAGGATGCGGATGAATTCCGGGGCAGTCAAAATAAATACCAGAGAGAACAGGCACCCTGCTCGTACCATGAGGCTGGTCGCCCGAAAAAAGGCCCGTGATAGCCGCAGGCGGTCTCCTTGCAGGTGGGCAAAAGTCGGAAAAAAAACATCCAGGATCGGATTCGCGACCACCCGGCGGGGATAACGGGCAAATTCATAAGCCCGGTCATAGAAACTCAAGGGGAGTTGCCCCAAATGTGCAGACGAACCAATCCAGAAATCATCAAAACGATCGAGCAGAAAAGTCAAATTACTGCTCCACCAGGCTTTGATCCCGTAATTCCAAAACCATCGCGCAATTTCCCAATCCCATCCAAGGCGCGGGCGCCAGGGGCGGTAAATGACCCAAATTATGATCGTGCGGGTGAAAATGCCGCTGAAATTTTCACCTACCAGACTCCACACCCCTGCCCCCATCCACGCCAAACCCGGCCCAACGAGGGTCATGACAATCGAACTTGCCACGTCCACCAGCATCAACCGCCCAAAGGCCAGGTCTTTGCTCAGGATCGTCGTTTGGGTGATATTGAAGGTCTTGATCATTTCGATGCCCATATAGGCGAAAATCACCCATCCTAAAAAGGCATAATCGGGAAAAAGCCGGGTAATCAGGGGAACAAACATCGCCAACACGGCCATGCTGATGGCCGACAACCCCAGGTTCATCGTGAAATATACGGTTCTGTCCGGCTCATCCACATGCTGCCGGTGAATGTAGGCGGTATTGATGCCTATCGTACCCATTTGGGCAGCCATCTCAAGGAAAAACAGCGCAAATTTGGAAACGCCAAAGACTTCCAGGTTCTTTGCCAACAGGCTGGTCATGAGCCAGGCACGCAGGAACCCTAACCCAATCGTCACAATCGAAGCTGTTACGCTATAGGCTGAGCCTTTGACGGTATGGCGGGCAAGGTCCCGGCGGGCGATATTCTTGGGGGCGGACATCGCGGGAATCTTAACCGATGGGGGGGAAAATCGCAACGTGGGACGGTGATGCTCTATTACGAACGGCGTTCGGCGACTGCGTCGCTTGAGGAACGCCGTTCGTTTCGCGTGCGTGACAGGTATTGGCGAATGAGATAGACTTGAGAGATGAAGATCCTGCATGTCTACAAAGACTACTACCCCATCCTGGGTGGAATCGAAAACCACATTAAAACGCTGGCCGAACTGGAGGCTCAAGCGGGGCACCACGTCACCGTCCTCGTCACCAACCCTTCGACCAGCAACCTTCAGTTGCCGCTCAGGGCAGGCCCCGCCAGACTCCCCTCGCGTGAGACGATGAACGGCGTTCACCTGATCCGCACCTGGCGGCTGGCGACGGTCGCCTCCACCCCCCTGACCGGCGGTTTCCTGGCCGAACTCCCCCGGCTCAAACCGGACATCACCCACCTGCATTTCCCCTATCCGGTCGGGGAAGTGAGCCAGTGGCTGACCAACCTCTTGTTGGGCGGAAAACGCCCTTACATCATCACCTACCACAGCGATGTGGTGCGGCAGCAAAACATCTTACGTTTCTACCGCCCGCTGATGGAACGCATCCTGCGTGGGGCCGCCCGTATTTTGCCCACCAGCGACCGGTACATGGCCTCTTCCCCAACCCTGAGCCAGCTCACGGACAAATGCACCGTCGTCCCCCTTTGCGTGGACCCCGAACCGTTTGCCAGCGCCACCCCGCTCGTTCCCCCAACCGGTGTCCCTACGCTCGTCTTCATCGGACGGCACCGTTACTACAAAGGATTGGACACCCTGATCCGCGCCATGCCCAACCTGGTAACGCAGCAAGGGTTGCGCCCTCGTTTACTCGTTGGCGGGGACGGCCCGATGCGGGAAGCGTGGGAGCGCCTGGCCGGGGAACTCGGCGTGAGCGACCGCGTGCAATTCCTGGGCGAAGTGAGCGACGACGATTTGCCCCGTTTTTTCGCAAGCGGGGACGTGTTCGTCCTGCCCGCCAACTCCCGCGCGGAGGCCTTCGGCAAGGTGCTGCTCGAAGCGATGGCGACGGGGCTGCCCTGCGTGACCACCGAGTTAGGCACAGGCACGTCGTTCGTCGT
>DATDOR010000594.1:0-11086 GCA_035293165.1 Anaerolineales bacterium
CACGCACCCCTTTTTTTCGGAGATTCATCTGCTTTAGCCTGAGCAGTTATCCACCCTGGTTGAATGACAATCTATTATTCTCAAAAACTAATCAAGAGAGATAACTATGAGAATTCTCAAACCCCTGCTTTTCATCCTTCTAATCTTCCTTGTGGCCCTATCAGTTTCCGCCTGTGGAGCGGGTCAGCCCACTGCTGTTCCAACCAAAGTATTGGATTTATCCAATACCGAGGCTTCTGTCCAACAGATT
This sequence comes from Anaerolineales bacterium, assembly GCA_035293165.1. GTDB lineage: Bacteria > Chloroflexota > Anaerolineae > Anaerolineales > JABWBV01 > JABWBV01. The sequence continues at coordinate 251 of DATDOR010000594.1, forward strand.
GCCTACGCACCAAAAGAATTTTTGGATTCAAATGTCGTCTCTGCATTTGATGAGTTTACCGATCTCTCAATTCTCGAGCAAAACTACTCCACGGATAATGAACTGGTTTCGGCGGTGGAAAGCCGGTCCGGAAAGTTTAGTTTTGTCGTCGCCTCCAATTATGCAGCCAGCTTGATGATCGAAAAAGGTCTCTTAGCGCCTCTTAATCTCGACAATATTCCTAATGTCGCAAAGCTTAACGACCGCTTTCGTAACCTGGATTACGATCCCGGCAACCAGTATTGTATCCCGTTTACATGGGGCATAATCGGGATCGGATACGTCAATGGGCAAAATATCACCCCCAGCAATTGGGGTGATCTCTTCCAGGCAAATCCCGGCTCACCTGCATTTGGACGGATGACAATCCTCGATCACCCTCGTGAAGCCATCGCGGCGGCCTTAATTCATCTAGGATACAGCCTGAATACCACCAACGATGCCGAAGTCCTCGAAGCCAAACAATTAATACTTGCGAATGCGGATCGTTTTGACAGCTTGAATAGCCTCTCCTATGGCGAACAACTGGCAAATTTTCAAATTCTCCTCGCCCAGGGTTGGAGCAGGGATTTTCTCTATATGCAAGAAGTCAATCCAGAAGTCAATTTTGCTATTCCACAAGAAGGCGGATTGCTACGAATCTACAGTTTCTGTATCCCCGAGGCAAATACAATTGGAAATAAAGAAGCTGCTGAAGCGTTTATCAACCTCACGTTGGATAATGAATGGGTGGCCAGTTCGGTATTCAACTTTCAAATGCCAACCACATCGAAGACTGCCGACGATCTAATCGCCCTAAATACCCGAAACAATCCGCTCATTTACCCTCCCGAAGATGTACCCAATCAATCACAATATGTCTATTCTCTGGGAAACTTTGAACTCGTTTACCAAAACGCTTGGGAAGAAATCCAGGCTGCCATCCCGTAACCAGGAGGTATTACATGGACAAAATGTACATCAACGGCCAATTTACCGGTGGAAATGCAACCGAAAGCATCCCAGTTATCAACCCTGCAACCGAAGAAATGCTGGCCGAAGTTCCGCGCGGTACTCCCCAGGATATCGAATCTGCCGTTCAAGCGGGGAGGGCAGCGTTTAAGGACTGGGCACGCACCCCAGCCGCCGAACGCGCGAACCTCCTACACGAAGCCGCGAACAAAATCCGTGCCCACGAAGAAGAACTGATTCGCCTGCTGACCATGGAAGAAGGAAAGCCATACGTCGAAAATGAAGAAGAACTGCTCTGGACACACAACACCCTTGATTATTACGCGGAACTGGGTCGTCACGACCGGGGACGCGTTATCCCGCCTGGTGCGGACGGACAATTCAATTTCGTTCTCAAGGAACCTTACGGTGTTGTAGGATGTATCGTTCCATGGAATTATCCACTTTTGCTCCTTGCCTGGAAAATCGCACCCGCGTTAGCCGTAGGGAACACGGTGGTGATCAAACCTTCAGAATTTACCCCTCTAACCACGCTCAAATTGATCGAGGTCGCATTTGATCACCTCGCGCCCGGGGTTGTAAACGTTGTGACCGGGTACGGGCAAGAAACAGGTGAGGTACTCGTGCGCCATCCCGATGTGCCGATGATCGCCTTTACCGGTTCGGTTGCGACTGGACAACGTATTGCCTCAATTGCTGCACCCATGATGAAGAAGCTGCATTTAGAGTTGGGCGGCAAAGATCCGATGGTCATCGCCCCAGATATTGAAATGGATGTGGCCGTCCGTGGACTGGCCTACTCTGCGCTGCTGAATTGCGGACAAGTTTGTACCAGCACCGAGCGGGTGTATGTACACGAGAGCATGTTCGGTCAGTTTTCTGAAGAGCTGGCTGATTTTGTTAGCGGACTAAAACTTGGAAACGGCCTGGACAAGGATACGGATATTGGCCCAATGCTCCGTGACCATTTCCGGGGCAAGGTAGAAAATCACGTCCAGGACGCGCTGAACGCCGGAGCCAGGATTTTGACCGGGGGCCGCCGCCCTTCCCGCTTTGAGCAAGGATTCTTCTACGAGCCGACCGTGTTGGTAAATGTGGATCATTCCATGAAAATCATGCATGAGGAGACATTCGGTCCCACGATCCCACTCATGCCTTATAAAACTTTCGATGAGGCCATCGCGCAGGCAAACGACACACAGTTTGGGCTAGGGGCGTGCCTGATGACTCACGATGCCAAGCTGGTTAAGCGGTATTTCGAGGAAGTGAAGGCCGGGACGATCTGGATCAATGACCCCCTGACCGACAACTACGCCGGCCCGTTCGGTGGAATGAAAATGACAGGCGGTGGCCGAGAACTTGGACAGGAAGGGATGGATGAGTTTGTAGAGGTGAAACACGTACATTGGGATGTTGAAGGAGGGCTTAAGGAATATTGGTATCCCTATGGGGATTGATCCGGATTCGGCAAAAAAAAGCAAGTTTTACGTCATTTTCCGCAAAAAATCTCGACCTAATCCTGGTGTATAGAGTAGAATTCTCGAGGTACATTCCCTCTAACCTTTTTTTATTTTCACCTACACTACAGGAGTAATTTCATGAGTTTGCAAGGCCAAAAAACCAAAGAATTCTACAAACGCGCACAGGATGTGTTCCCCTATGGGGTGAACTCAAACTTCCGCTATTGGGGTGACGACGACACGATCGTGATCTCCCGCGCGCAAGGTCCCTACATGTGGGATGCGGATGGTAACCGCTACATTGATTACCGGTTAGCATTTGGCCCCATCATCCTTGGCCATGCACACGAAGCTGTTGTGAAAGCAGTCAGCGAAGCCATCAAAAATGGCAGCCAATTCGCCTTCACCAACACCCTGGAAATTGAAGCAGGGGAGCGCGTGAAACGGCTGACGGGAATTGACAAAGTCCGCTTTGCCAACTCCGGCACGGAGGCGACAATGCATGCTATCCGGGTTGCTCGTGCTTATACAGGGAGAGATAAGATCATCAAGTTCGAAGGTTCTTATCACGGTGTGCATGATTATGTCTTGTTTAGTACCGCGAACACACCCATCGAAACGCTCGGTTCAAAACGCAGTCCGAATGCTGTTTCTGTCTCCTCCGGGATTCCTCGTGGAATGGCTGACTACCTGATCATGTCTCCCTACAATGACATTGAACGGATTGAAGAGATCGTCGCCCAAAGCTGGCACGAAGCTGCGGCCATTATCGTTGAACCTGTTCTGGGGAATGTCGCGGGTGTTCTTCCGAAACCAGGTTTTCTTGAGAAACTTCGTGAACTCTGCAATACCTATGGGATGGTCCTGATTTTCGATGAAGTCAAAACGGGTTTCCGATTGGCGAATGGCGGCGCGCAGGAATACTTCAATATCAAAGCCGATCTTGTTACGTATGCCAAAGCCATTGGGAATGGTTTACCGGTTGCAGCATTTGGCGGCAAAGAAGAAGTAATGATGACGATTGAACCAGGCAAAATGATCCACACCGGGACGTTCAATGCCAACGCCGTCGGGATGGCCGCCGTCGTCGCGACCCTGGATATTCTTGAAAAAGAGCCAGTGATTGACAAAATTTTTGAATTAGGCACAAAACTCTCCAATGGTATTGATGGCATCCTGACTCGTGCGGGTGTGCCTCATGTCATGACGGGTGTTGCTCCGATGTTTGGCTTTGGTTTAGGCATTGAAGCTGATCCTTATGATGTGCGAGATTATGAAACCGCGGACGGCATGTTGTACGAACACTTTGCCTTCGAGCTTGTCAAACGCGGCGTAATGCCCGAATTGGACGGGAAAGAACCCTGGTTCATGTGCCTCGCCCATGACGACGAAGTTGTCAACGAGACCCTGACCATTGCCGAAGACGTGGCAAAATCGTTTTTCAAAAAGTAACCCTCCAAAGGTGCGGCGCACATAGTGTGCTAAATCTCCTGAATACGCTCAAGTTCAAGTGCGTCGCACCTGAAACGGTCATATTAGCCCCTCAGATTATGCCAGGAAAATTCCTGGCGTAATTTTCTTTGTTCTTTGGGAATCGGCGGGGAGGCAACCACGGCAAATCCCAATGAGCCATTTTCTTTAACCCAACCTTCATCCAAGATATAAAGTGGGTGTGCTATAATGAATTTATCATCGATAAAATAACTTATATATGATAAATTATGTCTGACAACACCGCTCCCCTCCGTCCTCGTGACCGCATTCGCAATGAAACAATTGAACAAATCAAATCCCTGGCGCGCCAACAAATGGCAGAAGATGGGGCCATCAACATTTCTCTACGCGCGATTGCCCGCCAGATGGGGCTAACCTCGCCCGCAATCTTCCACTACTTTCCCAGTTACGATACGCTCATCACCGCCCTCATTGTGGATGCTTATGATGCCTCTGCTGATGCGATGGAAGCGGCGATAGCAAATATTCCCGAAACGGAATATCGAGTGCGGTTGTACGCGCTCGATCATGCTTATCGAAATTGGGCTTTGGCGAATCCCCAAGATTATTTGCTGATCAATGGCACACCTATTCCAGGCTACCATGCCCCGGAGGAAGAAACGAAGGCTGCCTCGAACCGGACGTTTTATCTTTTCATGCAGGTCTTGGCCTCGGCGTACCACGCCAGGAAATTATCCCTCCCGGAGGACTATCCCAAGCCCCTCCCGGCCCATCGCGCGCTCCAACGGAATTGGGCACAAGACCTGGACGTTGAAGTGAGTGTGCCTGTGATCCATGTCGCGCTGGTGGGTTGGGGGCTGTTGCGGGGCTTGATCGAAATGGAACTTTACGGGGGGGCGCCAGAAGTCATGGAAGAGACTTTTGAATTGGAAGTAAATGCCTATCTTCAAAGGATAGGTTTGGAGGCTGAATAGCATGAACAAAGCAGCTATCTTTCTTCGTTTCACCAATGCCACCCTTCTTATCGTCATTATCACCCTTACATTGACGGGCCTGTACGGCCTGGTATGGCAGATGCCACCCTGGATGTTTGATATTCACAGGATTGCCGCGTGGGCGGTGGTGGGCTTGATCCCCTGGAAAGGGATGATCATTCTTCGTTCCCTCAAGCGGGGCTTGGACAAACGCTTCAAGCGGAGTGTTGTCGTCGTCCTTTCGCTGGTCTTGCTCGCGTGGACGCTGCTCGTTTTCGGACTGGGGCTTTATTGGGCATGGACGCCGGGGATTGAACGGCACTGGCTCTACCAGACCGCGCTAAACTGGCACTGGTATCTGGCGCTGGGGCTACTGCTCCCGTTCATCTTCCACCTCTGGCAAAAATGGCCGCGCCCCCGGGCTATGGACTTCACCTCCCGGCGCAGTGCGCTCAAGTTGATCGGGTTAGGCACAGCTGCCGTCGCGTTGTGGGCCGTTTCAGAGTTCATCTCCGCCTTTCGGGAAGACCCTGAACAACCGCGCCGGATCACCGGCTCGAAAGAAACCGGTTCCTTCGAAGGAATGGTCTTTCCTGCTACCAGTATGCTTTGGGAGGGAAAAACAAAGGTGGACATCACCACCTGGAAACTGGCGATCAAGGGCGCTGTTGAAAAACCTTTTGCCCTGGATTACGAACAAATGCTGGCGCGCTCCGAAAATGAAGTCACTGCGACCCTGGATTGCACCGATGGTTGGTACACCACCCAATACTGGCGCGGCGTACTCCTGACTGAGTTGCTCGCCCAGGCAGGCGTTAAAGACAACGCAAAAGGGTTCATTCTCCGGGCGATCTCCGGGTATGCAGCGGTTTTCACAATGGCAGAAGCGGAAGAAATCTTACTTTCAACGTATGTGGGAGATCATGTGTATGACCACTTGCACGGATTTCCTTTGCGCGCGGTTGTCCCATCCCGGCGGGGTTGGCAGTGGGTGAAATGGTTGGTAGAGATCGAGGTAATTTGAAATTGAATCCCGCTTTTGAATGAGTTTCACAACGCCTGATTAGGGGTAAAATAGATAAACATCTAATTCAGGAGTTGTCATGCCCAGCAAAAAAAGCACCCTCGCCGCCGAAGACCTTTACAAATACAACCACATTTCCCACCCGCGCCTCTCGCCCGATGGGAGACACGTGATCTACGTTCTCAACCGGGTTGACCAAAAAATGGAAAAGAAATACACCACCTTATGGCTTGTCCCCACAGGAAAAGGCCAGCCGCGCCAGTTCACCTATGGCGATCAAATTGACTCTTCCCCGGAATGGTCGCCCGATGGCAGCGAGATCGCCTTCTTATCCAACCGGGGAGATAAAGACAAACCTTCTCAAATCTACCTTCTCCCCTTTCATGGTGGCGAAGCCCGTCCCCTGACCGACATCAGAGGCAGTATCCAGAGTTTTTCCTGGTCTCCCAATGGCAAAAAACTGCTTTGCACCGTCCAAAAAACGGACTCGGAAGAACTAGAACGAGAAAAAGACGAACAAAAGAAAAAACTTGGTACCGTTGCACGCCATTACGATCGTGTATTTTACAAAATGGACGGCGTTGGCTATCGCCCGCATGAGCGTACCCATGTTTGGGTCGTAGACACTCGCACTGGCAAAGGCAAACAACTTACCGACCATCCTGTGTTCGACGAAGACGGCCCACCTGCGTGGTCGCCTGATGGGAAATGGATCGCATTCGTCTCCAATCGCCATGAAAACCCCGACTTTAACACCGACGCGGACGATCTCTTCCTCTTGCCTGCCGGAGGCGGCGAATTCCGCAAGATCGAAACCGTACCCGGCAGCAAATTTTTTCCCGTTTTTTCTCCCGATGGCAAATGGATCGCTTACTACGGGCCGCGTGGGCACAACCAATGGTACAAAAACACCAGCCTGTGGGTTGTCCCGGTGGATGGCTCCGAAACCAGCCGTAACCTCACCGAAGCGTACGACCTGCACATCTCCGACGGCACGCTCAATGACACCAGTGGCACGGAAACCAACCCGCCTACCTGGAGTAATGACAGCCGCCGCATTTACTTCTCTGTGGACAAACACGGCTCAACCTGGATGATGTCTCTGAACGTGGACGGAACCGATCTGCAAACCCACACCCGGGCGGGGATCACCGCCCACTCGATCAGCTTTGATCAGGCCCGAACCGGGGTGGCGTACCTCGCCCCATCGCTATCCTCCCCCGGGCAAATCATCACCAGCAGTCCCCAGTCCTCCAAAGAGCACACCCTCACCAAACACAACCACTGGCTCAACAGATTTGACCTCGGCCAGGTGGAAGAAATCTGGTACAAGGGCGCAGAAGACAACGACCTGCAAGGCTGGATCATTAAACCTCCGAACTTTGACCCCCAAAAAAAATACCCCTCCATCATGGAGATTCACGGCGGGCCGCTGCTCCAATATGGGCATCACTTCATGCACGAGTTCTATTCCCTCGCCGCGCAGGGCTACGTCGTCTACTACACCAATCCCCGCGGCGGCCGCGGTTATGGCGAAGCTCACGCCAAGTCCATTTGGGGTGCCTGGGGCACGACCGATTACGCCGACCTGATGTGCTGGGCTGACTACGCCCAAAACTTGCCTTATATTGACCCCGACCGGATGGGAGTTACTGGCGGCAGCTATGGCGGCTACATGACTCTGTGGATCATCGGGCACACCACCCGGTTCAAGGCGGCAGTAGCGCAACGCGTGGTCAGCAACTTCGTCAGCATGTGGGGGTCAAGTGACTTCAACTGGAACTTCCAGCACACCTTTGGCGATGTTCCTCCGTACAAAGACATCAACAACGCCTGGAATTGCTCCCCGATGAAATACATCGGCAATGCCAAAACCCCCACCCTGATCATCCACAGCGAAAACGACCTCCGCTGCCCCATCGAGCAGGGTGAACAAGCCTTCGTCGCCCTCAAACAGCTTGGCCTGGACAGTGAATTCGTCCGCTTCCCCGAGGAATATCACGGCCTCTCGCGCGGCGGCCGCACTGACCGGCGGATCGCACGTTTGAATCATATTTTGCGCTGGTTCGAGAAGTATTTGAAGTAAAGTAACTACCTCGAAATGGAAATTTCTCGAAAAAAGGTGTGTGTGGGGGTGTACACCCCCACACACACCTTTTTTCGGATGTTCCTCTGTTCTTATCAATTTGTCATTTTTTTCGGAGGAGAGTCGGCCTCAAGCAGAGGATAGAAAATCGCCTCGTAAGAACCTGCAATCAGGCATTCTCATCAAACTTTCATGCCCTTCAGCCTGTTTATCCTGAAAGTGTAATCTTCCTGGCCATTACAATTGAATATAATTTTCTCGGCGATGAGAAGACTCTTGACACTCGTAATCTTGTTATCCCCAATCGGGCTGTTGGTATATTTACGCTTCCAGCCCGAAGCTGATCTTGTCTATAACGAACCCCTATTCCATTTTTATATCGTCACATTTACCACATTTGCGTCGGCAGTGATTTCGATTCTGCTGACGGTAGCCTTGGGGGAAAGCGCCCAACCGAGGCATCTGTTAGCTGCAACGGCTTTTGCTGTCATTGGTTCGATTTTCTTTTCCCATGGGATTGCCACCCCAAACGCGCTCATTGATTACTTTCATCCGGCCGTGTCCTGGTCGGCGTGGATGACTTTGTTGGGAAGCGGCGTGCTTTTCGCGTTGGCAGGATTGGATGGCCCAAATGGAATGCCGGGGTGGTTGCCTGTTCGGCGGATTATTCTGGCCACGATAGCGTTTGTCGTGGTTTATTTGGGGATCGCAGCCTTTGCCCATGAAATACTGGACAAATTAGGAGAGCGGGCAACCCCCTGGCACCAGCTCACCATCTTTATCATTACCTTACTTGCGTGGATGTTTGCATTTGTCCGGTTTACGATGCTTTGGCGGATAAACCGTAACCGGGTGGACGGGACATTGGCATTTGTCTCCCTTTGGTTGGTTTTTGCGACGGTCAGCATGCACCGCTTTACAACGTGGCACTATAGCTGGTGGATGTATCATTTCCTTCTCTTGATCAGTTTTATGGCAACGGTCTGGGTTTTGATTCGTGAATACGAGCAAACGAGAAAATTCAGGCTGATGCGCTATTACATGGCGGTTTCGCTGATCTTTACTGCACTGCTGGCTTTATTGGCTTCCGGTTTTTTCGCAACCTATTCCTACAATGCCCTTGCAGAGCGAACGACAGGGGAGTCTCGGTCAAATATAGAAACGATCACGCAAGTCATTGCGGCTGGTTTGTCTCCTGGTTTGCCGGAGACAGATGGTCTGCATGAGTATACCTATCGGTTAAAAGATCAGGCAATGGGTGATTTTTTGTTCATTTTTGATGCGGATGGGAAGATTTATTATCCCTATGGGGATGCGTATAGTGAATCTAAAACTGTTCCTCCAGATGCAGTGGATGGGTATACTCGGGCGCTGAACGGGGAGATTGTAGTGCAAATTCTCCCACCGGGTGAAGCACCCGACGGATATGAACCCTCTGAAGGCGGCCATACGGTGATCGTTTTTGCGCCCCTGTGGGGGAACGGCGACCCCTCCCCATTAGGAGTGGTACAGACCATCCGCGCAACACCGGAACTGACGGAGGCGATATTGCGTGCGCGGGCGACCGGATTGATAATCGCCACAATCATGATGGGATTGTTTTTCTTTGCCTTATTACTAGTTGTGCGACGGGCAGATAGGATATTGACCAATCGTTCGAATGAACTTCAAACGGCATATAGCGGCCTGCGCCGGGCGGAGAGTTTGCGAGACGATATGACGAATATGATCGTCCACGATCTTCGTAATCCGCTTTCTGCAATTTCGGCGAGTCTGGATATTCTCCAAAAAAACCATCAAGGGAATGGGAACGAGACCGAAAATCGCTTTACAACGATGGCGCAAAACGCTTCACGGAAAATGATGAAACTGGTAGATGACATTTTGACCGTGAGCAAATTTGAGTCTGGTGAATTGCGGTTGCAGGTTGCCGCAACGCCAGTCGCTCCCTTGATCCAAAATTCATTAGATGTTTTTCAAAGTCAGGTCGAAGAGGATCGCAAAGAAATTGGATTTTTCTGCCAAAATGATTTATCTGCGATGATGGACGGCGCACTGATTTCCAGAGTGCTAGATAATTTGATCAGTAATGCCTTAAAATACACTGACGAGGAAACTGGAATCATTGAGATCGTGGCACAGAATGAGCAGGAAAAGGTTTATTTCCGCGTTCGGGACAATGGGGAAGGGATTCCAGATGATTATAAATCCCTGATTTTTGACAAGTTCAAACAAGTTCCGAATAATTCAACGAGCCAACGCAAAGGCACGGGACTTGGACTGACTTTCTGCCAGATGGTGGTCGAGGCGCATGGGGGCAAAATTTGGGTCGAAGATGCGACAGGTGGCGGGAGCGAGTTCGTTTTTTGGATACCACGGGGCGGAGGGGAAACAGGTAATCAAGGAACACAAAGTAGACAGGGTAAACAAAGTAGGTAAGGAACGCACGGTAAATAAAGTAAACAAGGTAAAATATCAGGGCTGTTTACCTATCCTGTCTACCCTATCTATCTTTCCCCCTTTCTCACCATGCCCACCCCACCAATATCCCCTCTCGCCCACGCCCATAAACACCAATCCACTTACATCGCCCAACTCCAGGAATACCTCCGCATCCCCAGCATTAGCACGCTAACTGAGCACAAACCTGATATTGAACGTGCCTCCCGCTGGATTGCTACCGAAATGCGCCGGATCGGCCTGGAAAATGTCCAAATCTTCCCCACTGATGGACATCCCTTCGTGTTTGCCGAACGCACGGACGATCCCAACGCGCAAACCGTGCTCATTTACGGACATTATGATGTTCAACCAGTAGACCCACTCGACAAATGGGATCGGGAACCT
>DATDOR010000595.1:0-3439 GCA_035293165.1 Anaerolineales bacterium
TAGCTAGTGGAGGTAAGCTCTGTGATTTCATAGGCCATAACTTGATGGGTCCCAAAAGGCGGGGCAATGTCCATGGTGAACCGGTAGAGTTGTCCACATAATCCCTCCCTTCGACTAACGTTGTTACAAAAGTCCATTTTGAGGGGAAATCATCCGCTTTATATAAGCTTACGGAATTGGCCTCAAAATGTATTCGTCAACGAAAGCTCTCTGTTCAACCTTTTGTTGACGAATACAAAAATTTGGTTTTACCGTAATTAACAGGGTGGATTATTCCCATTAAGATATGGAAGAGCCAAAACTTAAGAATCTTCGTGTCCTTTGTGTTCTTCCTTGATGCTCTTCGTGTTGATAAAGAAAATAACAGACTGAAATAAGTTGATATATTTTTTCGTCACAATCTCCGCTGAGTAATTTTCCTGAACAGTTTTCCAACCACCCTCTCCCAAACGCAAGGCCAGGGCCGGATCATTGAGCAGGTTTTCCAGCGCAGCATACAAGGATTGGAAATCGCCAGGCTGAACAAATAACCCGTTTTCTCCGTCGGTAACGATCGTTTTGATCGCCCCGACCGGGGTGGTGACAACGGGCAAACGGCAGGTCATCGCCTCAATCAAGGATGAGGGAAAGGCATCATTTTCGGTGGGAAATGCGAAGATGTCCGACGCTTGCAAATATTCGGGGACGTTTTGGACACTGCCTGTAAAGCGGACGTATGGCCCCAGAATATTCTTCTGGACGTAAGCCTTCAATTCACTTTCGCAGTTGTGAATGTCCAGTCCCCCTGTGCCGACCAGCAACAACAAAATATCCTGAACCTTACGGCTGAGTTCTTTCCAAACCCTCAACAAAAGGGGCAGTCCCTTGTAGGAAACCAAACGGCCCGTGTAAACAGCGACTTTTGTGGATGGTGAAACCCCCAACTTTTCACGAAGGAGAGCCTTTTGTGCTGAAGGGACGGGGAAAAAGCGGGTGGTATCTACTGCGTTGGGGAGATTGTGAACCTGACGGGTGGGTATTCCACTCAAAACAAATTCACCAGCAATCTCCGGGGAAATCGCCGAAAAAGCATCCGCCTTTTTGAGAATGTAATTTCGCAGGCTGAGAAATGCACGAAACGGAAACTTTTTGTGCGTGATTCCCAATTTTTTCAATCCGGCGTCGAAAAATTCCCCGGACATTTCCCCCTGGCTGTCGGCTTTGAGCACACACCCTTTTCTGAGCCACCGGCTCACCAACACCGCGCTCATCCCCACAATCCGGTACCCAGAGATAAATATGAGATCGTACTCCTGCCGCAAGTGGATCAGACATGGCAAACTGGAAAACACCAGCCCCCACTTTTTGAGCTGTCCCCCGCCGGATGGGGGGAGCCGGTAGACGGTGACATTGCCATACTGTTCAATTTTTTTCAAAGATTTGTCGGAGCGGCGGGTGAGTATGATGACCGAATGTCCGCTGGCAATCAACCCTTCCGCCAACAACTGCGCTTGGGTTTCCCCGCCACCCATCACCGGAAAATAGGTCTCGGTAAAAATGCAAATTTTCAATTTACTGATTTGCCGAATGGCTGATTTTCTGATTTGCTGGGTCTTCCTGCTCCAACAACCCCTTGATCGCCATCGCTTGAATCAATTCGGTCTGGCGAGTAGAGATGATAGACAATTGAACGCTAAAGAAGATGAGAATCACAAAAATAAAGATAAACGCCAACAGACTGATCGCAGAGGCGGGGTAGGTGGCTCCCACCAGTTGGGGAAGACCATTCAAGAACGCAGGGACGGAAATGAGAATCATCATCCCCAAGACCGCCAGAAACCAGATCGCGGCATAGCTGATGTAAAGTTTCTTTGTGCGAACCAGATTCAAGAGCCAGATCATAAAACCCAGCCCCAAAAGGTCAATAAAAAGTATCCCTTGTAAACTCATCTTGATCTCCTTATGACAAAGGCATCCATAAAGGCGACAACGGTTAACAATATCGTCTTGATTGGGTAATGAAAAACACTGGCGATGGAATGCATCGAATAACCAAATTTTCGTTCATGTACAACTACGGGGACCTCGATGATTTTGTATTTGCGCAAGCTCAATTGAACAATGGATTCAAGGTGAAAATCCATGAAATTTCCGTTGATGATGACTTTACAAGCCTGTGATTTCAGCGCTTTGAACCCAGAGGACGTATCATAAATTCTTTGCCCAACCAATAACTGGGTCAAGTACGAAAAAAATATCTGCCCCAATCGCCGGTTAATGGGGGTATTGTAGGAGCCTGTATCACAAAACCGTGAGCCAATGACCAGATCAGCATCCGATTCCTGGAGAGCTTTTACCAACCGTGGAACGTCTTCGGGTTGGTGCTGGCCGTCCGCATCCATGGATACAACAATATCGTAGCTCTGCACAAGCCCATACTTCAGCCCAGTCTGTAATGCATGACCATAACCGATATTGCAAGGCAAAGATAGCTGTTTTTCTCCCAGGTCAGTCACGATTTTTCCGGTTGCATCTTTCGACCCATCGTTCACAACCACCCGATCATAATCTGGAGCCTCCTGGCGAAGACGAGTGAGAATAGAAGTTATCGTTTTTTCTTCGTTATAGGCGGGAATGATGATCAATACGCTTGCACTCATTGAGTCTTCTCAATTTCTCTAACTTTCGGAGTTTCTCAATCGTCTTTTTGCCTGCCTGGCCCAAAAGGTCAATAAATCCCTGAGTTTGGGGTTTCGATACAACTTGCCTTTCGGTCCAGATTGAGGTTGGAAGGTTCCCTGTCCGTTCTTAACTTCGAGAATGGCCTGGATGTAAAGATCAAGGCCAAGGGCTTCAAGCTCGCGCCAAACCACCTGGTAATTACGCCGCCCAATCGGCACCTCGCCTTCTTTGACAATGCCCCCAGTATCCAACCCGGCATTGATTTTTTGAATGGTCACGCCAGCGGCCTTTTCCCCGTTATACATCGCCCAAAAGGTGGTTTTGTTGCCTCGATAGGCCGGGACTTTCCCATGATGAATTCCCAACGTGCCCAATTCAGGGATTTCAAAGAGTTTTGGCTTCAGGATTGGGCTGCCATAAATGAGGCCAAGATCGAGTTCCAATGAACTGACTTGATCCAAAACCTCTTGAGCGTGGATATCTTTGACGAAGTGAATGCGTTCGGATATGAGAGCCAATTTTTTTCTTAACTCCGTTTCCGTCCGGGGATGGCGCAGGAAACGCCCGATTTCTTCGACGATCCAGTTGAGGAATAACGGAATAGCGAATAATCCCCGCCGCCTTAACAAGTCTTTGAAAATTGCTCCCAAAGATTGCGCTTCTGCCTGGCAGAATGCCCCCAAAAGGTCAATCTCTGGGTGATCCTCCAACCTGCACAGGAATTTCCTGGCATCATGCGTTAATCTTGGGCCACTGCCAAACATCGCTACTCGGATAG
>DATDOR010000596.1:0-3686 GCA_035293165.1 Anaerolineales bacterium
GTATACGAGAACACGGTCATCCAGGGCCATAAAAAAGACCGAGGACACCACAGAAAAACCTGGTTTTGTTTTCACGAATTGTAAGGATGGCAAGATCGTGTGAGCCGTCGTATGGGCAGCCCCTGAAACCATACCATCGGCGTGTCCTTTAAAAACCATCATCGTGCCAAAATAAGAAACATCAACAATCGAGTCCCGCGCCATTTCCAGATTGACCCCTTTATGTCTGCGCAATTCGTACAAAGTTTGCGCGTATTCATCCAATCTTTCAGAATTTTGCGGGTCAATAATGGGGGATTGGGTCGTATCCATTTTTTTCAAACCCAGCCGGTGGATGATTTCCTGAATCTGCCTGGGATCGCCAAGAAAGATTAAATCCACCACGTTCCGGCTGATGAGTTGATCGGCAGCCATTAATATGCGCTCGTCCGTCCCTTCCGGTAACACAATCCGTTGTTTGTTGGATTGGGCTTTTTGTACCAGATTGTAGATGAACATTTTTGGGGTCATGCCCCGGGTTTGAACCCGTCCCAGGATATTTTCTAAAATCGCCGTATCAATATGTTCCTCAAACAATTTCAAACTCAGCTCAATTTTTCTCGGATTATCCGCTGTGATGTAAGAACGTAAGGCCATGGTCTTTTGGGCGGTTGGATAGGTGGGGGTTTTGACCGAAAGGATGGGAATGATATCGGTCAGCCCATCTATCAAACGAGCCACCGATTCAGGCGGGCGCAAATCACCGCTGAGAATGATCCCGGAAAGCCGTGGGTAATTGCGAGATTGGTGCGCTTGAATCGCACTGAGCAAGACATCATCCTGATCGCCCGCGGTGATGAGCAGCGCGTTCTCTTTGAGATGAAGCAAATAGTTGCGCACACTCATCGAGATGATCAGATAATGATAGGCCAGGTTGTCCAGGTGTTCTTCGCCGTACAATATTTCCGCGTCCAATTGTTCGGCGACTTCACGAATGGTCGGGCTACTCAGCCGTTCATCAGCAGGAATCACAGAGACGAAAGTATTTTTGTCGTTGAAGTAGCCGGGCAATGCGGCCTTCAGTGCATCCAGTTTGGACGGGTCTGCACGATTGACAATGACTCCGACAACCTCACACCCGGTATGGATAAATGCATCGTAAGCAACACGCACAACGTTCTGTACATCTGAAACTTCACGTTTATCCCCCCGGCTGACGATCAAAACCGGCGCACCCAGATTTTTCGCAATTTGAGCGTTCAAATCCACTTCAAAAGCGCTTTCCTCTCCCTCAAAGTCAGAGCCAATAATGAGAATAAAATCAAAACGTGCTTCCAGGATTTTGTACTTCTGGATCACGGTATCAATGATGACATCCATTTTGCCTTGTCCCATCAAGTCAATGGCGTCTCGCTCGAGATAAGCGAAGGTGTCCTCATAATCAATTTTGAGTCCAAAATGATCGACGAGTAGCTCGATGTTTTTATCGTGGTCATCCACATCTTCCCGAGCAATAATGGGGCGGAACACGCCAACGCGCCCTGTTTTTCTAAGCAATACGTTGCATATTCCGAGGGAAACGAGCGATTTACCGCATCTGGGTTCCGTTGTTGTAATGTAAAGTGAATTCGTCATTTAACGCCTCTCACTGGATACCTCGTCTGGATGGGTTTACACATATCTTGAAATCATGGTACTGCTCAGGATAGCGCAGAAGACCTCTAACAGGTATTGTACTCAAAACTCCTTCAAAATTCGGCTTCCCACCCCGTTAATTGCGGTAGACCCTTCATTTTTTTGAGCCTTATTCTAAGGTAAAATGTAACTGCTCAGGCTAAGGCAGATGAATCTCCGAAAAAAAGGTGTGCGTGGGGTGTACACCCCCTCACACCCCAAAATCTGGAGACCTCTCCGCCGATTCCTAAAGAGCCATCATTTATGATGGGAAGAGATCATCCCGTCCAATGCAGGAAGGCAACATGAATCATTCAAAAGAAGTGGTCATTCAGACCAGGAGTCTAAGCAAATCGTATAAAACTGTAAATGCACTCAAACCATTGGATCTATCGGTTCATAAGAACTCTATTTTTGGTTTTCTGGGTCCCAACGGAGCTGGAAAGACCACCACCATTAAGCTCCTGTTGGGTCTGATCCAGCCGACGCAGGGAGAGGGTACGATCTTTGACCACGACATTGTGCAGGACAGCATTGCCATTCGAAAACGGGTCGGGTATTTGCCGCAGGACCCCCGTTTTTACGAGTATATGACCGCGCGGGAGACGTTGGATTTTATTGCTCGCTTTTTCTTCAAAGGGCCGGAAGCGGAGATCAAAAACCGGGTGCAAGAGACCCTGGATTTGGTCGGCCTGGCGGATAAGGCAGACCGCCCGATCAAAACTTTTTCCGGCGGGGAGCGGCAACGGCTGGGGATTGGGCAGGCGCAGGTGAATTACCCCGACCTGCTCATCCTGGATGAACCGGCCGCCTCGCTCGACCCACTGGGACGCCGGGACGTGCTGGAAGTGATGGAACGCTTGAGGAAATACGCCACGGTGTTTTACAGCACCCACATCCTCGACGATGTGCAGCGTGTCAGTGATACTGTTGCCATTCTGAATAATGGCGAGCTGGTGACGCATGGCCCCATCGAAGTTTTGCTGGCAGGGTCGGGCGGCACCGCTTACTCCGTCAAGATCAAAGAGGACGCAAAGGGGGCGGAACGGTGTCAACAACGGATTTCGGCGCAGCCCTGGGCGTCCCAAATCCAGGCCAGCGACCAGAATTCCGAGACGACCCTGATCGTGAGTGTGAATGACCCGCAAGCGGCGGAGGCGCAACTGGCACGGCTGGTATTGGCGGACGAGCACACCATCCTGACCGAGTTCAAACGGAAAACTTATGAGTTAGAAGAAATCTTTATGGAAATTGTGGAAGGAGGCAGCCATGGCGGGAAATAGTGCATTTGAACCGGTCAACGAACAAGGCTGGCAGGCCGGGCTGAATAACCTGCTCCGGGCAGAATTAAGGCGCTGGTGGAAGACCCGCACCTGGTGGGGCCAATCTCTGATCTGGATCGGGGTGGTGGATTTAATCCTGATCACGGTGATTTCTGCTGGAAACGCACCGGGGGAAAGCGCGATACCGCTCACAGAATTGGTTCTTTTGTACGGTATTTTTGGGGGCATGTTTACGGCTGTCGGGGTGGTTATCCAGATGCAAGGGGCCATTGTGGGCGAGAAAATTTCCGGCACAGCCGCCTGGGTGCTCTCCAAGCCGGTCGCCCGTACCGCGTTTGTGTTGTCCAAGTTGCTGGGCAACGCGTTCGGCCTGGCGATGACGGCCATCCTCATCCCCGGTATCGCCGCCTACCTGATCCTTACGATTGGGACAGGGGCGCGTTTGCAGGCGCTGAATTTCATCGGGGGGATGGGGATTTTGTGCCTGTTTGCGCTCTACTGGCTGGCGCTAACGCTGATGTTGGGCGCATTTTTCAATTCCCGCGGGCCGGTCATTGGGATTTCCCTGGGACTGATTTTAGGCCAACAATTTATCCTGGGAATTGCGGCAAACATTTCACCAAAGCTGGTAGATTATCTCCCCTACCAACTGGCCATTCCTCCACAAGGGGAGGCTGCCAGTTCCACTGCAGGCCATGTGATCCTGGGAACGCCCCTCCCAACCTGGGCGCCGGTCTATTCTTCCGTGAT
>DATDOR010000597.1:0-4444 GCA_035293165.1 Anaerolineales bacterium
TTGCCATACTGCCGGCTGATATTCTGGAGTTGGAGGAGTGTGGTCATTTAACAAATCCAACAAACTACTCGAATCGGATGACGACAAGCTGACCCGGCGTTATCTCGCCATCAACGGGGGTTATCTCGACGAAACCGTCCGCTGAAAGGCCGGGTTTGACGGTGATGTACTCCAGCGTGCCGTCTTTTTCCACCTGGATGCGAGAGGAACCATCTGGGGCGAGTGTCAGGGCGCTAAGTGGGACCACAAGGACAGCACCGCCAGTCGATTCGACCGGGATAGTCAGGCGCAGGGAGAAGCCGTCCAGGGTGAGGGGCGTCTCGTCAACCAGGACTTCGAAGTAAATATGAAAGCCATCCACGCCATCCGTGCCGGGGATGCTGGCAACGCGCGCGACAATGCCGGTTGCCTCAATGCCGAGTTCGGGTTCGTCAATGGCAACAGCCATGCCGGGTTTGACCAGGGGAGCTTCTTCGAGCGGCAGGGATGAGTCAATGGCTAACTGGTTATTCGTCACCATTACCACCGGGCCGCCAGCGTCGCCGCCGATTTCGACTTCATTTTGTTCAACGCGCACGGGCAGCGCGGGGATGAAAATCAGCTCGTCAGCAGGAACCTGCACACCCGTTTTGTCCCGCGCCGTCTCGAGGTCCGCGGCGAGGCGTGCAGCAGAATCGCTTACTCTCTGGGCTTCGCGCTCGGCCGCAGCTTGTTCGTTGAGGGCCGTCTGGATGATGTATTCGGCAACGGCTGCGGGTTCGCCAGCGGCCTGGGCGCGCGCGGCTTCAACAGCCAGGGGTGCGGCTGCGACGGCGTCCTCGGCGGCCAGTTTTTCGTTAACCGCAAGGGCGAGGGCGTCTTCGAGATCGCGGATTTCGGTCAGTTGGTCGGTAGTGGGGCCAAAAGGCTGGAATCCCGCCGAGGTATACCACGCGCCCACCGCGACGCCGGTCTGCTCATCGAACACGCCGTCCACCAGGCCGGGATCGAAGCCGATGCGTGCCAGTCCGGTCTCCAGTTGAAGAATGTCCTCACCGCTCATTCCAGGCGTGAGATCGCGATACACAGGAATATCCCCTTGCAAGACGAAGACCGGCCGCCCGGAGGCAGTCAACAGGACATCGCCTTCATTCAGTTGGGTATCGCGGGCCGGTAAGGTGGTGATCACGCCAAGACCGGCTTTGAGGGTCGAGGGAACCAGCGAGAGCGATTGCGGCAGGCCGAATCGGGCTGTGCCACGCGTGATGACATCCGAGGTGAGGATGCGCTTTTCGATAGGCACAAGGATGGGTGAGGGGGTCGGTGGAGCGGTGCGGGCGGCGGCCTCGGCGGGGGATTGAATCTTTGAGCCTGCCATCCAGCTTCCAACGGAGGCGGTGATGACCATCCCCAAGACGATGAACGCGGTCGTGATTTGTTTTCTGTTCATAATTTCCTCTGCTTTAGCCTGAATCGTCATCCGCATCCCATTCTATTTCGGTGGATCGGCGTACAACTCGCGCTCGATGCGATCTTCTACGGGGTCCATGATTTTACTCTCGCAGTCGAAGGCCACGATTCCGACGGCCAGTTCTTCGGCCCGCAGTTCTTCAAGCGCCGCCAGCGCGTCGGACGATAGAGCTTCGACCGGCAGGCCGCCGGTGATTTCATCCAGACGTTTGCGGAAGTCTGGCTCGATGTCGTCGGGGTGGGCGTAATCGAATCCAGCGGCGTTCACGCACTCGGTGAATTCTGTGATGGCGGCTGCCATGCGCGGGTCTTCCCGGATCATGGCATCCAGGGGATTGTAGTAACCGGCGGCGATTTGCTCGGGGGTGAACACCTGCTCAATGGCCTGACGTGTGCAGCCCCCGGTGCGGGAAAAATCTTCGATTTCGAGGGCTACTGCGAATGTGGCGTCGGTGTGCTCGCCAAAGAGGGTGAAGTTGTAGGCCTCCTGGTCGGCAGCCGGCAGGTTGTTGAAAATCTGTACGTTTTGATCGCCCAGGCCAATCTTAGCCGGGATAGTTTCGGCAGCCAATTGGGGGGGCAGGCCGGTGTAGAGCGTCGAAATGCCGAAACCGTATTGGGCGATGAACTGCCGCTCGGTCAAGCCGGGCAAGGATTTGTCGGAGGTCATACCCCGGCGAACGGTACGGTAATCGGCGGCGACATATTCAAACCCTGCTTCTTGCATACACTTGGCAATCAGCGCCTCGACTGTCTCGATATTGGTGACGAGTTCTTCTCTGGTCATGCCGAATTCCTCGGTTCCAGGCATTCCCTCCACAGGCGCGCCGCTGACTTGGACAACAGCTCCTTTGACCTGACCACAGGCCGTGAGGAGCAGGCCAAGGATAAGCCCAATGACAAGCAGGCTAACACGGGCGGTTTTTGGGTTTGTACCTCGAAAATAATTCATTTCAATCTCCATTGAACGGTTTGCAAGTAGCGGATTATGCAGGTTACAAGTGGCAGGATGAAGGTTTGTCCGTTGCAAGCGGTTTGGAATTTAAGCGTTATTTCGACCTTTCTTCAAAATCTTCTGCAAGCCAAATATCAGGGATAGGCCGATTGGCATTCCCAAAGCAACGGGCAGGACGCCACCGGGGTTTAGGGGGGAGTATGCCGCTACGACCAGGTGGATGCCAGGGCTGGAAACAGGCTGGCTGGTTTCTCCCGCTCCCCTCGGTTCGGGGATTACGGTCATGTAGGCGATATAGTCGCCTTCCAAAATGGCATTGATTGTCCAGATTTGCTCGGCTGATTCACCGGGTTCAAGCGGCTCAATCTCTTGGGAACGCTCTGGCGACCAGTCTTCGGGATCCACCGGGTCTCCTTTGCCCAAATTAACAATGTTCATTGCCACAACCATGGGTGTGGATTCTTCTGTTCCATTGTATTGCACTACCGTTTTGAATTCGGTTGAATCGCCGGTTTTCACTTCCCGGTAAGTCTGATCAATGGAAATCTGGATGGGGGAAGTGGGGACATCGGACTGCGCCCCTGCTGGCGTCGCCACCAAAAAAGTCAGGTACAAAACCGCCAGTAGGACAGCAACGACAGAAGCGCGTTTTATTTTTAGCGTCCAGGGGGGACGCGCCTTCTTGGCCTCGAGAGCCAGCCGGGGTGCAGAGTACCAGAACAGCACCCCGAACACGACCACTGTAAAAATAATCGGCGCAGCCAGCCAGGAAGCCATTTCGTCAAACGTGCGGTTATTGACCAGCAATTTCTCGGTGAATTGATTGACTGATTCTATCGGGTTGATACGTTTGACCAGTTGCCCCATGAATCCAGCCTGAGCAGTACCGTACGGGAATTGAGTGGGGATCAGGAAAAGAATGGTAGTAAACAAACCGACAAACAGGCTGGTGCGGTTGGACTCGGACCACAGACTCAGTAACACACCAAATCCGGTAAATCCGATGACCAACAGACTCCCCATCACCGCCCCCAGGAGTATGCTCTGGTTGAAAGTTTCCGGGCTTGGCGCGAGGATGTACAGGTGCGAGGCTGCGATAAGCAACGCCACCGGCCAGGGGGAGACGGCTGCTACAAATTTCCCGATGACAATTTGCCTGCGACTTGTGGGAACCAGTAGCAGCCCTTCAAGTGTAGCGCGTTCCCGCTCGCCGCTGATGCTATCGGCCCCAATTAACAGGCCGACGAACAGGCTAATCGAGATGGTGTTTTGAACGGTCATAAAAAGCATTTCGCGTGGAGGCATCAGTTTCATTTCGCTGTTGGTTGCCAACAAAAAAGAGACGATCCCGAGCAGTACGCTGAACAGGATCATCAAGATCATGGCGCGCCCGCCCATCCATAATTCTGCCAGTTCTTTTTTCGCCACCACCCACCAACCGGGCAAAGCGGTTTCCGGGTTCAGACCAGATTTGGCGGTATCGTTTTGTTGATTCTTCATGATTTTGGTTCCTCTGTAAGTTGAAAGAATATATCCTGTAAACGGCTGCCGCTATCGGCATCGAAATTCAGCACTGGAATTCCTGCCTGTAAAAGAGCATTCAGGATGTGATTTTTGAGCTGCACGTCCTCGGATGAATTTTTAACGATCTGGGCTTCCGTTTGCACCTCGACGATGTCGCTTTTGCCGCCATTGGCTGAGACGGCGGCGATCCCCGGCATGCCAGTTAAAATAAGTCGGGCGTCTGGTATGTGCTCTGCCAGTACGCGAATGCGAATCATGTTGCGATTGCCTCTCTCGATGACCTCCCGCACCGTTCCAGCCGTAACGCTTTGCCCTTCCCGCAAAATCACCACATCGTCGCAGATTTCTTCGACCTCCGTCAAAAGGTGGCTGCAAAAAATGACTCCGGCGTTACGATCGCTCGCGATGCGCTTGACCAGTGTCAATAGTTCCATTTTGCCGCGCGGGTCAAGTCCCAGCGTCGGCTCGTCGAGAAAGACCACCACGGGATCGTTGACCAGGGCGCGAGCAATGCCC
>DATDOR010000598.1:0-5325 GCA_035293165.1 Anaerolineales bacterium
TCCTTTTCGATTGCGAATAAGATTGAGGGCTTCCGTTCGTGTATTTTGAGACCGGTCGCTTCGGATTGTCCACTTGCAAGAAATACTGGCATGGAGAATGGGTCGAGGATTCCGTTGATTGGATAATCGAAGGGGAGATAGATTAGCAACATTGTCTTCGAGGGACACAATTTCGCCTGACATGTTAATTTCGTCTTCCGAAATGGGATAACGTCCAATGACGATGTCCGGTTTGACGATGTAATCTCCGCCCAAAGCAGATGCCAGGCTTTTATCCTCGCCGATGACCGAATTCAGATACGACAGATGTTCATATTGGTCAAAGCCGGAAATAGCGGTTTGTTCAGTGGTGTAAAGCCAATTTCCAGGGCGAAGATGTTGAATCGCTGTGAATGCGTTGGCGAGAAAGTCTCGTGTAATTTCTTCAAACCGGTTGCCCACGACCTGCCCTTTCAAAGATTGGTAATTCACTTTACACCCGAATTGCTCGATGATGCTCCAGGCAATGCTCACACTTCCACGATTCGTGCCATCGGCAAAATTTGGGTATTCTTTTGTCTTGTCCTTTGTGATACGGATAATTTCGCTGCAAATTTGGGAATGATATTGCTGGCGCAACTGAGCGAGTCTCATCTTGCCTACCCTGACGATCAGGGCTTATAAAAACCAATCACATATTCTTCGTGCATTCGCTGTTGAATCTGCGAATTTGAATCGATCTGGTGTCCCGCCGGCAGCATCCGGCGGTTGCGATCCAGGTTCCGTACTCCAATCTTCGGCACTTCAAACCCCAAAGCCTTTCCGATTTCCGCCAGACATTCGGCAGTTTGAGTGTCTTTTCCCCGCATGATGGAATTTCCAACCACAACAACCGCTCCTTTTCCGGGGCGCAAAACCCGGTACATTTCTCGCAGGGTGCAGGTCATTTCCGAGTAATACCGGCGAAGTACCAATCCTTTTTTCACGTCCAAGTCGCCAATTGAGCCAATCACTTTTTCTGCAAACGTGGGGAGTGGTTCAAACTCAAAATCGCGGATGGATTCCCCGCCAATGTATTCCCCGCGCCGTTCGCTGAGTTCGTCAATCGAATGTCCCAACCAAATGAGGGCAAATTTATGGGCGCGCATGTAATCAATCGCATTCGACGCATAGGGTGGAGAAGTGACGATTAAATCCACCGACTCACGCTCTAAGGGGAGGCATTGTGCATCTCCCGCTTTTAAAATGGCCGGGTATTGGTTGGGTTTGCGATGAACGATTCCCTGCAAATTCTTTTCCACCCGTTTTTGAAATTCTTCCAGGGGAGTGCGAAGGGTTTTTGTGAGAAATTCGATACGCGGATCATCACTCTTTGCCAGCTCGTGACCCAAAATGATATTTCCCTCCCTGGAATACACCACTTTTGCACGATGGGGGCGGGTGTGGGCCAGATCAAAAGCTAACGATACGCCACCCGATTTTGTGATGATAATGGCAGAGAAAGCCAGTTCAAAAAATGCTCTGATATTTTCATCTTCAATTTTCTGGATTTCTTGAAGTAAAGCCAGCAACTCGCACTGTGTATCTGGGGCAAACCAATAATCCACAAACTTTTTGGTATTTTTGTCCCATGTTTCTGGAATATGACCGTTTGAATTCCCATTCCTGTTGAGATGATCAACGACCCCTTCGACGACTTTTTGGCAAGTAACCTTAATTTCATGTCTGTCGAGCGGCGTTACTTTTACTTGTGTCAGTAGTAAGGCTAAAGGATCAATATCTACACCGATTCCCTGTCTCCCATGCAAAAACGCTTCCAAAACACTCGTACCTGATCCCATCATCGGGTCGAGGATGGCATCACCCGGTTCTGTGAAATGTTCGATAAATGTGCGCGGCAACTGGGGAGGAAATTTCGCAGGGAAAGAGTGGAAATTATGCGAGGCATACGAACTATCCTGCCCGTGAAAGTCCAAATCCGAAGAGAGAAGCTGGAGCATGCGCGCCTGATAATTTTTATCAAGGCTGATTTTAGGTTTCGTAAAAGGTAAAGAAAGTTGTTCTGCTAACATGGGGAAGCGATAAAAATTAGAACGTCCGAACTATTATAGTATGGAAATGGCTTTTCACCCGGTCATCAACGATGCAATTTTCGTAACTGCCCAGGCTAAGAGAGGAGTTCTCCCGAAAAAAAGGTGTTCGTGGGGATGTACACCCCCACGAACACCTTTTCTCGGACTAACCCCCTCCCCGGCTTAGTAGTTACTAATCTTCTATAATGGGCTGGATGCCCTGCGCGAGATCAAGACTCATTACAACCTTCCCGTCATCTTTTTGACTGCCCGGCGGCGGGGTCTGGATGAAGTGCTTGGGCTGGAATTGGGCGGGGATGATTACATCACCAAACCCTTTGACGTGGACGTTCTGCTCGCGCACATCAAAGCGGTCCTCCGCCGGTTTGAACATATGACGGAAACACCGGTCGCACCGGCTCCGATCACCCTCGAAGACCCGACCGTTGATCCAGCCACCCATATCGTCACCTGCGCCGGAAAAACTGTGGAATTGACCCGGCGGGAGTTTGATTTGCTCCACGCGCTGGCCCTGCAACCCGGCGTGGTGATCTCCACCGAAAACCTGCTCGGACAGGTATGGGGCGCGGAATTCTCCGGCCAGATAGTCTTCCTTCCCCATGATTGCCCAGAAAACGAACCCTTAGGCTCTTTGGGATTTGCCGTGGCTAATCCCTCCCCGCCGATTCCTAAAGAACCTACACGCATTTCCACCGGGTGTTATAATGCCCGCGCTAGACAAATTTGCTCTCATATTGATTTGGGCAAACCTGCCTCTGCAAGCCTCGGAATGCGGAGGCTTTTTCTTGTATTGGAGAAGATATGAACCAACGATTAACTCGATTTATCGCCATCCTGTTGCTCGCTGTTTTCGCAGTTTGGGTGGCGCTTCCAGGCAGCCATACCTTGTATATCCCTGGCCTGGTAAACCGCGATATTTCCACCCGCCTGGGATTGGACCTGGTAGGTGGTGTGCAGGCGCTGCTCGAAGCCGACCTCCCTGCTAACACGGACATTCCTGCCACCTCCATGGAAACCGCCCGCACGATTATTGAAAGCCGCGCCAACGGCTTGCTGGGGGTGGGTGAAGTCAGTGTCCAAATTGCCGGAGATCGCCGCATCGTTGTCGAACTGCCCGGCGCGACCGATCCTGAAGCTGCCCTGAATGTTTTGGGTGAAACCGGCCAGTTGGAATTTGTTGACATGGGTCCGATATCCGGAGCAGATGCCATTGCCCTGGAAGGTACAACGATTGTGACGGATTATTCTTTTCCCCCTGAGGATTATGATGGGGTTGTTTACCATACCGTCATGACGGGTGAACGGTTGTCCGAAGTTGGGGTTACTCGTGGCCAATTGAACGAATATGAAGTGGGTTTTCAATTAGATTCCGAAGGCGCAGAAATATTCGGAGAGTTCACTAAAAACAATGTTGGTGGCTTTTTAGCGATTGTCCTTGATAAGACCATTGTCTCGATTCCGCGTATCAACCAGGCCATTACCGGGGGGCAGGGGTCTATCTCCGGGAGTTTTGACTCGGAAAGTGCCAACGACCTGGCGATCCAACTTCGCTATGGTTCGCTCCCCATTCCCTTGAAAGTGGCCGAAAGCCGTACGGTCGGCCCTTCGCTAGGACAAGACTCCCTTCAAAAAAGCCTGGTTGCTGGCTTGATCGGGATGGGATTGGTCGTCGTTTTCATGGCTGTGTATTACCGGCTACCCGGTCTGTTAGCGGACGTGGCGCTGCTCCTCTATGTGAGCCTGACCTTTGCGCTCTTCAAACTGATCCCCGTCACCCTCACGCTCCCTGGTATTGCCGGGTTCGTCTTGAGTATCGGAGTCGCCGTAGATGCGAACATTCTCATTTTTGAACGCCTCAAAGAGGAACTCAAAGAAGGATTGCGCTTGAAACCGGCCATCGAAAAGGCCTGGAATCGGGCGTGGCCTTCCATCCGGGACTCCAACCTGTCCACCCTCATTACCTGCGGGATTCTGTTCTGGTTTGGGAACGCGTTCGGGGCCAGCGTCGTCAAGGGCTTTGCCGTTACCCTGGCGTTAGGCGTTTTCGTCAGCCTGTTTACCGCCATCTTCGTCACCCACAACCTGCTGCACATGTGGCTCGATAACATCAAAGTTGCCGATCACATGCCCTGGTTCGGCCTTTCATCCGCACAAAAACAGACTTCTGAAGTTTTAAAATCCTGAATGACCATTCATTTCGCTAATCAAACTTCGGAAGCCTCTAATTGTAACTACTCAGTTGGGAAGGGGACTAGCCCGAAAATCTTCTCTTAGCCTGAGCAGTTACCTCTATTTAGGAGTTCTTTATGGACATCGTCGGAAAACGATACCTTTACTTTGCCATTTCACTCGTCGCCATCGTTCCTGGGCTGATCGGGTTGGTGTTTTGGGGGCTGCCACTCGCTGTGGATTTTGCAGGGGGCAGTTTAGTTGAAATCCGGTTCGAATCTGGAACGGCTCCCACCCTGGAGGCAGTCCGCGAAGTGTATGCCCAACTCGGTTTTGATGATGCTGAAGTGCGCTCATCGGGCACAGACGAATTGATCGTCCGCACGCCCACGATCGATGACGCCTCCAACAATCGCATCCTCGAAGCGATGCAAACCGAATTCAACGACCAGATCACCATCCTGCGCTTCGACAGTGTCGGCCCCACCGTCGGGCGGGAAGTGACCATCCGCGCGGCGGGAGCGGTTGCCCTGGCTGCCATCGCGATCCTGCTCTACATCTGGTACGCATTCCGCGGGGTTGCCAATGCCTATCGTTATGGCGTGAGTGCTATCATCGCCATGCTGCATGATGTTGCCGTTGTCTTCGGGATGCAGGCAATCTTGAGCCACTTCTTCGGTTGGGAAGTGGACTCCCTTTTCTTGACCGCTCTCCTGACCGTCATCGGCTTTTCCGTCCACGACAGCATTGTCGTCTTTGACCGCATCCGTGAAAACGCCTACAAATACCGGCGCCAGGCTTACGAAAAAACCGTCAACGATTCCATCCGGCAAACCCTGGTGCGCTCGATCAACACCCAGTTGACCGTCTTCCTCACCCTGCTCGCGATGGTTATTTTTGGGGGAAGCACCATCCGGCACTTTGTCGTCATCTTGATGATCGGCGTCCTGAGCGGTACCTACTCCTCCATCTTCAACGCCGCCCCTATCCTCGTCGTTTGGGAAAACCGTGAGTGGAACACCTGGTTTCGTCGCAATAAAGCCGCAACGGCATAACATCTCATTTCATGTTGCGAACCCTCCGC
>DATDOR010000599.1:0-2720 GCA_035293165.1 Anaerolineales bacterium
CTCAAAGCACGGTTTCCCACTTGGGAGGCTGTCCGGGATGCCCCACTCACCGAAGTGCAGGGTGCAATCCGCCCGGCGGGGTTGGCGAACCAGAAAGGGGAACGCATCCAGCAAGTTCTACGAGAGATCACGGCTATGCGCGGCGAACTGAACCTGGATTTCCTCAAAGACCTGCCCGATCAGGAAGCCTTTGACTGGTTGATGCAATTCAAAGGCGTTGGCCCCAAAACGGCGACGATTGTCTTACAATTTTCATTGGATAAACCCGCATTTCCGGTAGATACCCATATCCACCGCGTTTCCGGGCGAATTGGCCTGCGTCCCGAGACCATGAACGCCGAACAAGCGCATCCACACCTCGCCGGTCTCTTTCCGCCCGAAACGTATTATGCCGCTCACTTGAACATCATCCGGCTAGGTAGAGAAATATGTACCGCACGCAAACCGCGTTGCCCGGAATGTCCGCTACAAAATTCATGTGATTATCGAACGGCAAATCCTTCGTCATGATGAATCCTTCCAAATCGAATCACCTAAAATCCATCCATAAACTCCTGAAGTCGCTTGAACGGCAACCAGACCTGCCAGTTGAAACTACACGCCTTGCTGCCCAGGCCACTGAAAGTTTGACACATTTGACCGCACTTCTGGCCGAGGGGGAAGAACAAAGTCGCCTGGCTGCACTTTATGGCGTCTCTTCGATGCTTGGAGGCTCCCTCAATCTGAACGAAGTGCTCAACCAGGTCATGGATGCAGTCATCGAACTGACGCGTGCTGAGCGTGGTTTTTTGGTGCTCGTTACACCTGAGTCGGGGGATTTGGTTTTGCGTGCAGCCCGTAATTTCGTTGGGGAGAGTTTGTCTGAGGAGAATATGCAAGTGAGTCGAACGGTGATTGATACGGTAATTCGCTCTGGGGAAGGGGTCGTGACGACCAATGCCCAGGAAGACCCACGTTTTGCCCGGCGGGAGTCGGTTATTACGTTTGCATTGCGCTCGATTTTGTGTGCGCCATTACGTTCGCGGGGCAGTATCATCGGGGCAGTTTTTGTGGATAACCGGGTACAAACGGGGTTATTCGATGAGGCTGACCTCTCGATGCTCAATGCGTTTGCATCCCAGGCAGCGGTGGCGATTGAAAGTGCCCGCCTGTATACGCAAACCGACCAAACCCTCGCCGCCCGCGTGGATGAACTCGAAATCCTCTCGCAAATTGATCGGGAATTGAACCGCCAGCTCGAACTGGATCACATTGTGGACACAACGCTGGAGTGGGCCAAACGCGGAACCCAGGCTTCCGGGGGGTGGATTGCCCTGTACGAGCGAGATGGCACGACCCTCGCGCGCGTCAGTGAACCTGATCGGGGAGCGTACCTGTCCTCGTCCGAGCCGGTTGTAGCGCAAACGCTGGCAAACGGTACTCCGACGGCATTCCCACCCGGATCGAATAACGCCGCCCGGTTGGCGATTCCCTTACAAACATCCCACCCGCTCGGCATCTTAGTTGTTGAAGCCGCTGAACCGTTCTCTGAGGAAGCATCGAAATTCCTGGGGCGTCTCGCTTCCCGTGCTGCAACCGCAATGGAAAACGCGCAACTGTTCCAGGCTGTGCAGGATGCGAATCAGGCCAAATCGAATTTTGTGTCTGTGGTCTCACACGAATTGCGGATTCCGATGACTTCAATAAAGGGGTACACCGACCTGCTGCTACAAGGGATGATGGGGCCGTTGACCGACCCTCAAAAGAATTTTTTGGACGTAATTCGGAACAACGTCGAGCGGATGCGGGTATTGGTGTCTGACCTGTCCGATATTTCTCGGATTGAGACAGGGCGTTTGCGGCTGGAAAATGCTGCGCTCCCGCTGCACGGGTTGGTAGAGCAGGTGGTGAAGAGTCTGCAACCGAAAATGGAAGAGAAGGAACAGACCTTGCAGGTCAATGTGCCGGAAGACTTGCCCCGGTGTTATGCCGACCCCAACCGGGTGATCCAGGTGTTGACGAATCTGGTCAGCAATTCGTGGAAGTATACGGAAACGGGTGGGCAGATTGTGGTGACAGGCCGCCTGGATGGAACGCACCTCTGTGTTGAGGTAACGGACAACGGTTTGGGCATCAGCGACGAGGACCAGGCGAAAATCTTTACGCAGTTTTACCGCTCTGAGGATGAAAAAGTGCGCGCGGAGACCGGATGGGGGTTGGGGTTGAGCGTGACGAAAAATCTGGTGGAATTGATGGGCGGGGAAATTGGGTTCAGAAGTTCGTTGGGTGAGGGGAGTACGTTTTGGTTTACGGTGCCGGTGGTGGAATCGTAGGTTCTCTTTCGCGCCACTCATCCTCTAAAATCGCATACATCAACGTATCCCACCAGCGGCCTTTGAAATATTCGTTTTCCCGCAACAATCCTTCTCGCTGCATCCCTAATTTTTCCATCACCCGCCAGGAACCATTGTTTTCTGCGATGCACCATGACCAGATTCGGTGCAGTCCCAATTCCTCGAACCCAAACCGCACGATTTCATTTGCCGCTTCGGTCGCATATCCCTGTCTCCAGTAGTCTGGCGAAAATTCATAGCCAATATCACCCACGCGACTCCCCGGCTTGTCCAGGCGGACGCCGCAATTCCCGATCAATTTGCCTGTCTCTCGAAGGGTAACGGCCAGTACGGCAGACCAATCTACCTCGACAAATTCTCTCAGGCGCAAACGGGGAGTCCAGAGTT
>DATDOR010000600.1:0-4568 GCA_035293165.1 Anaerolineales bacterium
ATGGATTGCTCGTCGCCGATGTCGGCGAAGATGTTTTCGAAGATGGTGATTTCGGAACCGGGGTCGGTGGGGATGTGCAGACCGGACTGGGCCATGAGGGTGAGCAGGCCGACGGTTTTGAGGCTAACAGTTTTGCCACCGGTGTTGGGGCCGGTGATGATAAGGGCGTAGGTGTTGGGGTCGAGGACAACGTCAATGGGGATGACGGTATCGGGGTTGAGAAGGGGGTGGCGTGCCCCTTCGAGGCGGATGATGCTGCCGGGATGGCGCGACCCTTTGACCGCGCTCAGCGTGCGCCCTTGTTCGGGATTCGGCGACCCCGAGGACTTATGCGGGGGAACGCCGCCAATTGGGGAAAACGGATGCAGACGGGGTTCTGCGCCCGCGAGGTCTTCAGCATATTTGGCTTTGGCAAAAGTGAGGTCGAGTTCGGCGATGGTTTCGACCATCCAGGTGAGTTCGTCGGTGTGTTCGGCGATGCGGGCGCAGAGTTCGGCAAGGATGCGGCGTTCTTCGTCACGTTCATCCAATTGGAGCTGGCGGTATTCGTTGTTGAGGTCTACGACGCCGAGGGGTTCGACGAAAAGGGTGGCACCGGAGGAGGATTGGTCGTGAATGACGGATTTGACTTTGCCTTTGAAGTCGGCGCGAAGAGGGATGACGTAGCGCCCGTCACGGGTGGTGATGAGGTTGTCCTGGAGGTAGGGGACGACATTGGGGTCGCTCAACATGCGCTGCATTTTGGTGAGCAGGCGGTCGTGGACAATGCGGAGTTCGCGCCGGATTTGGGCGAGCCGAGGGGAGGCGTTGTCATGGATGTCGCCGCGCTCGGAGATGACTTTGGTGATGGCGTCAATGAGGCCGTGGGGTTGGGGGATGCGGCTGGCGATTTCGGTGAGGGCAGGGAATTGAAATTCGGTGCGTTCAAAAATGCGGGCGAGTTCGCGGGCTGCGATGAGAGTGTTTTTGACGTCTACGATTTCTGGGATGGGGAGGATGACCCCGCGTGCGGCGGCTTCGACTTGCTGGCGAATATCGTGTGCGCCGCCGATGGTGGTGTTGGGGCGGGTTTCGAGCAGGCGGCGGGCTTCAGTGGTTTCGGCTTGCCAGCGGCGGACGGTTTCGAGGTCGGCGGTGGGGTGAAGGGACCGCGCAAGGTTCTCCGAGCCGCTGAAAGAGCACCGTTCGGCGAGCCGGGCGAGGACTTTGGGGTATTCGAGAGTGTGAAGAGTTTTGTCGTCCAAATTGTTGGTTGATTTGTTGAATGGCTGATTGGAGATTCGCTGATTTGCTGAATCGACGGGAGTGTACCACAATTGAGGAATTACTAGCCTGCTTGATTGAGGGGTCAAAATCTTGTACAATTTGATCGTCCACAAACCGCTTTTTGGCGTTGTAACCTGCATAGGTCCCAACATTGTCCCCGTTTTAGCAAGGAGCTTCACTATGGACGTTATCAAAGTTGCAGGAAATTCTCGTACTTCTGCGGTAGCAGGAGCAATTGCGGGCGTGTTTCGCGAACACCGGTACGCGGAGGTGCAAGCGATTGGAGCGGGGGCGGTTAATCAGGCGATTAAAGCGCTTGTTCTGGCTACCAAATATTTAGAGAAGGATGGCCTTCATGTTGCATTCGTGCCACATTTTTCTGATGTGGAGATCGAGGGGAAGATACGAACAGCGGTGAAGTTAAGTGTTGAAGTGCATGTGCCCAGCCCGGCCCGGGGTACGAATTTGACCCTCTGATTTATTTGAGCAGCAAAATATCTGAATTTCTAGTCCTTAAGTACTACCCGCGAATTCGCGGCCAGGTTCTATTGTCTACTTCTTTGTCCTCCCCATTGTGTAAAAATTAAATTTAACAGTAGTTCCCAACCACTCAAGCTGGATTTCGCCCAATTTGCTATCAATCCACTTTAAGTGGTTTCGATCTCCTGATATTTCAAAATCCATCGAATTCTGACATTCAAGATGGACACAAAAGGGATCGGCCTCACAGGAAGGGTTAGGAAAATCCTTTCCTGTAAGGTCGTTTTCTGTTTCTTTTAGAATTGAGGTCACGTTGCACACAAGGATTTTTATACAAATGAACGCCGCAAACATACCCGATCCCGAAAACCCCGATTTCGATTTCCTTACTGAATCGATGATCGTCAAATATCCCCGGTTGACGGAGGAGGTGCGAAGACTCAACCGGCAAATTCAGGAAGTCTATGAAGCTTTTTTGGAAGGCTGGATTTTAGGGTTGGAACTACGCGATGTTGAAACACGCCGTCATGCGCATCGTGTAACAGAACTTTCCACTGAAATGGCCGCAACGATGGGCATTGACGAATCCGATATCATGTACCTTCGTTGGGGGGCGTTATTACATGATATTGGGAAAATCGGGGTTCCGGACAGCATTTTGCTCAAACCAGGCCCTTTGACTCCCGAAGAATGGGTAACCATGCGGAAACATACGACTTATGCTTACGAGATGCTCTCCCGCGTCAGCTTTTTGGGACCTGCGATTGAAATTCCGGTCTTCCATCACGAAAAATGGGATGGAACCGGCTACCCGAACGGATTAAAGGGCGAGCAGATTCCGCTCTCCGCGCGTATCTTTGCAGTTGTAGATGTCTGGGATGCCCTCAACTCTAAACGCCCTTATCGTGAGGAACCCTGGGAGAAAGAGAAGATTCTCACCTTGATTCGCGAGCAATCAGGTAAACATTTTGATCCCGCCGTCGTCCGTGTGTTTTTGGAATTGGTGAATAGACACGCCTAACTCACCATTGAGGGAATAACGGAGGGAAATATTATGGAGAATAATCATCCCTACCCCTTATCTCCCCGCGAGGTTGAAATTCTGAAACGGATGGTTCAGGGACTTCATAACTGGGAAATCGCTGAGAACCTCAATATCACCCAAAAAATGGTAGATTTCCACGTTGAAAACATTCTCCAGAAGATGGGTGTGGAAAATCGTGTGCAGGCGGTGGTTGAGGCCATCCGGCGAGGGTGGGTGGAGATTTGAGAAGAGGGAAAAACTGGTATTAATACCAGTTGTTTTGCTTGGCAAGATGGGATAACATAAACAAAGATAATATTTCTTTTCCTTTTAGGAGGTTGGGACCATGCAAAAAATGTTGAAATCGCTTGTTCTGGCAACTGTAATTTGCTTTCTTTTCGCCCAGGTTGCGCTTGCAAGTTGGTATGCAGGTAACTTTCGTTATAGCGGATATGGAGTTAAAGCAACTATTTATGCACCTATATCTGCTCCTTATTTAGAAACCAGCGGAGAATCGAACTGGGTATCGTTACCATCACCCAACTGGGTTCAGACAGGGTGGCGGTATTACGTGGGTTATTCTAATGCGAAACCATATGTTGAATATCACTATGGGGGTCTCAGTGGTCTTACTGAATACGGAACACAAAGTTGGGGAACAGCTAAGGTGTATCAGATAAGGCATGTGAGTGGGAGTTCCTGGTGTGCTTTTATTGCTGGAGTCCAAAAAGGTTGTTTTACACCAACTACTGCCCCACAAACAATGCTTGCAGAGTCTGAAGTCCACGTATCCTCCAACAACCAACTCCAAACCACGTTTACTGCTGTACAGTATAGAAATTCTAGTGGAACTTGGCTAAACTTCGACCAAAATCATGCCTTTGCCACTCCGCCTTTAACATAAACCGAATTACAAATTACAACTATGTGAATTACGGTCCTTAAGGGTCAAGGAGAAAATTGTACGAACCACTCTAAGTTCCTTTTTGCAATCAGTGGGGTCTTACTACTTGGTGTTCTTTCTTATTTTGTATTAGGGGTCCAGGCTGAAAATCAGGCTGCCCAGCAAGAGGTTTTGAATTATCTGACACAACGGCTTGAGGACCAACAGGTACCAGTAAACAAAATTGTCGTTGAAGGGAGAGATTCCTTCACCGTAGCTGTCACGATCCTGAGTACAGGAGATCAAGAGACTTCACCAGACGATTCAGCCTACATCCATACCATTCAGCGTGAGGTTACATTAGCCCTTCGGGAGGGATACGAGATTTCGGAACTGACTATCAAAATATTAAGTGTAGCAACACAAGAATTGTTATTTTGGGCAAAATTTCCAGTAAAGAATGACATTGATTTCCTGGGATTCGTTGAAAAGGATTCATCCTCAGGAGATCAGGATATGCTAATCAAGACAACGGTCGAAAAAGATTTAGATTTATACGGCTTAACAATAAGCGAAATCCTGGTTTCATCCGAAGAAAACGGAAAAACGCTTACCTTAAATTTATCGGCAATGGATTTGAACGTTGCGAACGTGTCTTTGCCGTATTTTATGCCGGAACTTCAAGCATTTCTGGAAGCTCATAACGCAGAAGGTGATTTTAGAATCGCTGTTTGTAAGGTATTCCTGACAGACCAAGAAGGGAAACTCCTTCTGCGCTATACACTGGACCTGCAGCTTTATCAAGAAAATTGGTGGATGGAAGGTGGAGTCACACAAGACTGGTTTCCGCATCCCCCAGAAGAATAAAATCACCATTCAAAAATAGTTGTGAGGCTCTGAATTTTCAGAGCTTCT
>DATDOR010000601.1:0-3821 GCA_035293165.1 Anaerolineales bacterium
GGTTGCCCCAACAAGCCGCAGCGGTCCGCCGCCGGTTGGGTGTGGTGCTGCACCAACCTTTGCTCTACGGAGATTTGACCGCCGAGGAAAATCTGCGTTTTTATGGGCGCATGTATGCATTAGAGGGCCTGGACAGGCGTATTGTAGAAACGCTTGAATTGGTTGGTTTATCCAATCGCCGCCGGGATTTGGTGCGGACATTTTCCCGTGGGATGCAGCAACGGCTCTCTATTGCGCGGGCGGTGATTCACGACCCGGACGTGATCCTGTTCGACGAGCCGTATACTGGCTTGGATCAGGATGCGTCTTCAATGTTGGACGATGTCCTGCGCCGGGTGGCTGCACAAGGCCGGACGATTGTGATGACTTCACACGACTTGGCTCGAGCAGCAGACCTGGCCTCACGCTTTGACGTGCTCTCGCGTGGGGTGATTGTCGCTTCGGGCCGGCAAGGGGATGTGGGGGTGGACAACCTGCTGTCGTTTTACAGGGAGGCGGTCAATGGAAAGTAAGCAGGTAGATACGTTTACAGGTACACAAGTTCGAAATACGCAATCTGGAACACGGAATACGGCCTCCGATTATTTCCGCGCCCTCACCGCCATTATCTGGAAAGACCTGGCTGCCGAACTTCGTAGCCGGGAACTGCTCTCGGCGATGCTGGTGTTTGCGCTCGTGGTGATCTTGATCTTCAATTTTGCACTGGAATTGAACGTGCTAGAACGCAGGAATGTCACTTCC
The DNA here is from genome assembly GCA_035293165.1 of Anaerolineales bacterium. Taxonomy (GTDB): domain Bacteria; phylum Chloroflexota; class Anaerolineae; order Anaerolineales; family JABWBV01; genus JABWBV01. Next base: position 742 of record DATDOR010000601.1, read on the forward strand.
GGCGTGCTTTGGGTGACTTTTGTATTTGCTGGTACTTTAGGATTAAACCGCTCGATGGCGGTGGAAAAAGATCGGGGATGTCTGGATGGTCTCTTGCTCGCGCCGGTGGATCGCAGTTCCATCTACTTTGGCAAAATGGCGGGGAATCTCGTGTTCATGTTCATCGTCGAGGCGATTGTCCTACCGGTGTATAGTTTGTTGTACAATGTAAATTTGTTCCATCCCGGCTTGCTTGTTGTCATCGTGCTGGGTTCCGTTGGATATGTCGCCGTCGGAACACTCCTGGCAAGCATGGCTGTCCAAACTCGTACACGCGACATCCTGCTCCCCATCATGCTGTTCCCGCTCGTGATCCCTGTGCTTATTTCTGCAGTCAAAGCCAGCAGCGGATTTTTGCAAGCCGTGGATATGACTGAAATCTGGCCTTCTTTAAATTTATTGATCGTTTACGACGTGATTTTTATCGCCCTGTCATTTATGTTTTTTGATTATGTTGTGGAGGAGTAACTGCTCAGGCTAAAAAAGAAAAGTCCCCGAAAAAAAGGTGTGCGTGGGAGTGTACACCCTCACGCACACCTTTTTTTCGGACTAACCCCCTTCTTAGGAGTAATCTATGCCCCCCAAACCAACTGCCTTAAAAATTCTCGATTGGGTCAGCCTGGCCTTGCTGGCCATTGCATCTTACATGGTCTTTTTCTTCGCTCCAATGGAAGCTGTCATGGGTAATGTCCAACGTGTGTTCTATTTCCATGTTGCTGCCGGCTGGGTCGGCTTTCTCAGCTTTTTCGTGGCTGTGATTGTTGGCATCATCTATTTACGTACCAACGACTTGAAATGGGATGTCATTGGTCTTGCTGCGGTCGAACTGGGCTTGATGTTCTCCTTCATCAACATCGTCACCGGCTCTATCTGGGCGCGCCCGATTTGGAACACCTGGTGGACATGGGACCCTCGCCTCGTCACGGCCACTATCATGGAACTGATCTATTTTGCATACCTGATGCTCCGGCAAGGGATCGAAAACCCCGTCCGGCGAGCACGATTTGGCGCGGTGTATGCCACCCTGGGCTTTACCAGCGTCCCGATCAGTTTCCTGTCCATACGTATCTGGCGGACGATCCACCCGGTTGTGATCGGTAGTGGTAGTTCCGAGGCACAAGGATCATTTGACATGACCTCTCCCATGCTGGCCACTTTTCTCTTTAGCCTGTTTGTGTTTACCGTTATCTTTGTTGATTTACTCTGGAACCGCATTCGCCTGGGGCAGTATGGGGAGAAAATCGAACAGTTACGGTTGAAATTGATGGCATAGGGAGCTGAACATGATAAACCTGTTTACGATGTTCTTTCAAGAAGCCCCTGCTGAAACCACCGGTTATATGATTTTTGGGTACTCCATTATCTTTGGAACCTTGATGATCTACCTGATTAGCCTCTTCACCCGTTGGCGGAATTTCAAAAAAGATCAGGAAGTGTTAGAAGAATTAGAAAAAGAAAAATAAACTCCTTTGCATTGCGGCAGGGTTCTGGATAAAAGAATCTCGTCGCAATGCTTTGCGTCCTCAGGGGACGGGGAAACTCATTTGACACATTCGAATGCAACATATGTCCAAACTGCTCTCCATCGCCCGCGAAGAAATGGCTGTTTACCTGCGCCAGTGGACGTTTTACCTTTCCATGGCCATCATGGTCGGCACGTTCGTTGCTGTGGGGGCGTTTCCCCAACTCCGTCAGGTTGCTGAAGAATCTTCCCTTAGTGAGATCGAAACCGTCTTTACTGTTGATAAGACCATCACTGTCCCGACGGGGTATGTTGACCATGCCCGGATCATCCGCTACATCCCTGACGAACAGGCTACCAACTTCCTGGGTTTTCCCGATGAGCAGGCTGCCGACGAAGCGCTTCGAGCCGGGGAAATCGAAAGCTACTACGTCATCGAAGCAGACTTTCTCGAATCCGGTGAGGTACGGCAGGTCACGCATGATCCGCAGCTTTTATCCGGCACGGATGATGCCGTGGAGCAACTCTTGCGGGATAACGTTCTCCTGCTGATTGACGACCCGCAACTCGCTGCTCGTCTGGCCAACCCCTTTGACCTTGTCCGGGAAGGGCCGCCGCGCCCGGCCTTCCGCTTTATCCCTGTCGGGTTGGATCTGTCTGTTCTGGCCTCGGCCGGATTGGTTGTCATGCTATTCACCTACCTGACGAACGCCAGCGGCCACCTGCTCCTGACGGCCCTCCACCGGGAGTCGGAAGCGCGCGTGCTGGAAACCCTGATAGCCAGCACAACCCCCGCGCAGTTCATCGGCGGGAAATTGTTGGGGTTGAGCAGCCTGGTGTTGGGGCAGGCCGGGTTTTCCCTGCTTGGTGGCCTGCTGGTGTATGGGCGAAATCCTGGGGGCGTGGGACCTGCCGAGCTTCCGGTTGCTATGATCTTCACGTCTATTCCCTACCTGCTGCTCGGTTATTTGGAATTTAGCATGACGATGTTGAGCATTGCCGCCATTTTTCCCACGCTCAAAGAAAACTTTCAATTGCAGTTTTTCATGCGGATGGTGATCCTGACCCCGCTCATCGGCGTGTTGTTCATCCTGCCCAATGCTCACAGTACTGCCTCGGTTGCGTTGACGCTTTTCCCGCTCACCGCGCCGCTGCTCATGCCATTTCGGATGATCCTCACGACCGTTCCAGTATGGCAGATTCTATTGGGGTTGGGTTTGTTGACCGCGTGGGTGGGGTTTCAGTTTTGGCTCGCTACCCGGCTGTTCCGCGCGCACAGTCTGCTGACCGGGCGCGCAGCCACTCCGCGGGCATTGTGGGCTGCGTTGAGGGGATAGATTGAATTTGAGGTACATAAACAATAGGCAAGATGATACATTTAGAATAGCGAACGGGTGTTCTGGTATTACTATAATACAGATATGCTTGCTGACACACAAGATTTTCAAGGTTATTACAGATGCATCAACGATGTCAAGCAGTACATCCGCCAACACGACCCGATTGAGCGGTTCGTCAATGTGCTCGCGGATGTACTGCTTGACATCGTTGATGCATCTGTAATAACCTTGAAAATCTT
>DATDOR010000602.1:0-6995 GCA_035293165.1 Anaerolineales bacterium
GGTGTCCGCTGCTGGTGGGATGATCCCACCGTTGACCAGCGCCGCCTCAGTATTATCGGTGATGATATAGGGCGCGGCCTCGCCCGCGTAGACGTTCAGGCGGGTGATGCCCCAGGCGTGGTCGTGGTAGAACATCAGCCGGGCGCTCTGCTGGTTGGTATAGAAGAACGTCATTTCTCCGGGAGCCGGGGTAGCCATATCGGGCACGTCCACCACGCTTACGCCCTCCGGGTATCCGCCGTTGGGGCCAGTGTTTTCACCAGCAGGGGTGATCCACTGGTGCGGGGTCCCATCGCTGATCCAGGGCGAAACGCCGCCGTGCAGGTGCAGCGTGGCGCGGTTATCAGCGTAGCAATGGCCGCTTGCGACCATCATCGCTTTGTCTGGCCCGCTGCACATCGGGTTCTGCGGGTCAACCATGCCCGGGTTGGCCTCCATAAACTCATGGCCATCGGCGGTCATGCCCGAGCCCATCACGGTGGTGTCGACCGGGATGAACAGGTTGCCACCTGCGCCGGTGGGTAGCAGGTTGCGGAACAGGATGCGCACAGGCCTGTCCTTTTGGGCAACGATTGCGGGGCCTAAATAGTTAAACTCGCCTCCGGCCTGCCGGTAACCGCGCAGCGTGGTTGGGGGCAGGTCCGAGTGCATCTGCTCGGTGTATTCTCCTACCTCGATAATATAGTAGTCCGAGCCGGGGTAGGTGGTCGTGTCGGGGACAGCGACCGGGATGTACTGGCCGAGGTCGTTCGCGGCGCCAGCACCCAGGCCGGGCAATCCGTTGACGAACTTCTTGATACCGCCGGTGATCACGGTGTTCTGGCCGGAGAGGTCAAGCACCTGTGCTTCGAAGGAATAGGTGCGCGGCTGGGGGAAGATCGGGTAATCGGCGCTGCCGAGCGTGATCGTCGTATCCTGCAATGGCTGGACCGCCGGGTAGTTCAGCACGTCGGAGCCCGAGCCCGTGTCGACGGGAATGCCCTGCCCGTAGAAAGCGAGCAAGTCGCCCGCCTGGACAGCCAGGTTTGCCACGCCGAATGTAGCGACCTCGCTCTCACCCGGGACCGTCAGCGCGGGCACAGTGAGCAGGCCGCTGTCGAAGACGACCGTGTACTCATTCGGATTAGCGGTAGGCCGCAGCACGTAGGCGTGGAATACGTTCCCCGCAGAGGCAAACGGACTCCCTGCTGGATTAGCCTGGTTCCAAGTCTGGAACGATTGGATCATCCCATCGGGCAACGGGGTCGGCACGACCACGAAGACTGGCGCCAACTCGCCCACAGCCACAGGGAAATCCGATGCGTATGCGCGGTCCTGCAGCGGATTGCCTACCGGGATGACTGCGCCCTCGATCGTCGGCAGCGGGCTGTTGGCGTAGTTCGGGTGGCTGAAGTAGTGCGGCGCCTCTTCGATAAGGACCGCTGCCTGCGTGTCCACCATCAGCGGGTTCAGGGCGCCCTTTTTGAACGCGCGTGCCGCTGCAGCTTTCCTGTCTTTATGCGTTATTTTGTTTTTGTCTTTTGGCTTATCTTTATACGCGCTCGCCTGGTTGACTCCTCCAAGCAGGAAGGAAAAGGCGATGAGCATGATGATAAGATTCAGAAATTTTCGGCGATACATGATGTGTCTCCTTATTGTTTTATTTTTGTTGACAAGACTTGAAAAGAAGGTGATTTTGGGACTGTAAAATCAAATAAAAATTCACATTATTGGGACCTCCTTTCTCCAGAACAATTTCCCTTCAACCCACTCGTACTGATCCTGCCAGACTTGCTTCATCGCTAAGACTTCCGGCAGATTCGTCAATCCCGGCGTTTCCGCCTCTGAGATCGCTTTCAACAGGTGAACTCCATCGGCGCCAATGGATTGTCCTAATGCCTCCTGTTCTGAACCACCCATCACGTGGTCAAGAATCCTTCGAGGATTGCTGTAACGTTCATACCAATGTGGCAAGATAATAGATCGCAACCACTCAGGTTCGGCAGCAGCCAGGGCTTCCAATAGTTCCCTCATTGCTACGATGAGGATCGTCAGGCAATTGAGAACGTTTACCGACCCCACAATCTCGAGTGTCGTTAACTCTTTTTCTTTGCGGCTCAACAAGCCTGCTTCGATCAGGTGGATAAACAAATTCTTGAATGTGGCTTGCGCTGCCCTTTTTTTACACAGACGGACTCGAAACTCTTGCAAACAGATTGGGTCAAAGCCAGGGAAGTTCACAGGTAAGTGAAGCGCGTACTTCCAATCCATCCGCGTGCGGACTGCTTCGACAGCCTCCTGATCAGCCAGTCTTTCAGCATATTGGAAAATGGTTGTCATTGCCAATAAAGCTGGATGTATCTCTGGTAAGTCTGGGATTACGGTAAGGTCTTCTAATGGAATGTTTGACAGAATATCTTCAAATTGGTCGCCAATTCTCAGGTAGGCAGTATTGATGTTGTGGACTGTTTTTCGTGACCCGGACGTTGTCGCCTGGGCTGGTGAAAAAGGGGATGCGTTTTTGGACATGGTAAGTGTTTCGATGATTCCCAGAGTAATCACCCAAATTAAACAAAAGAACCGGCCTCTTATAGGGGCCGGTTTCGCTACTGGCTCACCGGGAACTTACCATAAGCAGTTTGATAAGCGACCAACAAAGCTTCCCGGGTCAAAGCCTCCACCTAAAACTTGAGAATTGAACAAGTTTTTCTGTAACTACTCAGCCGAGAAGGGTATTAGCCCGAAAAAAGGTGTGCGTGGGGGTGTACACCCCCACGCACACCTTTTTTCCGGAATTTCCTCTGCTTTAGCCTGAGCAGTTACGTTTTGATTAGTTTACAAATTTTTACCGTTTTTCAGAACGGTAATAAACCAGGATTTATTTCACCAAAGTGTTGCGGAAAATTCCTGAAATTAAAAAGAAAACTCCGTATTTTCTACGGAGTTCGTTGATGAATTGCAGCGAATATCGGGGCTACCGTAATTAACGGGGTGGGAGAATTTCCCGCTAAAAACGGAGAGCTTGATTATCTCAAGTCAATCAAACCATGTTTCGTGGCATATCGAAGCAATTCTACGCGACTACGAATATTAAGTTTTCCAGTAATGTTGGCTCGATGCGTTTCCACAGTACGGACGCTAACACTTAGCTCTTCGGCAATTTGTTTGTTGGTATAACCCTGTGCCAGGAGCCGAAGGACTTCGAGTTCCCGCGAAGTGAGCGACTCCCCGCCGATTGATTTTGCCGTATCCTGAGTTTGAGGATTTAAAAGAGCTCTTGTCATTGCCGGGTGCACATAAAGTTCCCCACGGGATACTGCCTGGATCGCATTCGTCAATTCGGAGTCAGCTGCCCGTTTGATAATATATCCTGCTGCGCCTGCTTGTATGGCTTCACGCACCATTTCGTAATCTTCATGGATCGTTAGAACCAGGACTCGCAAATCAGCATTCTGCTTTATCAATTGTCGTGTGGTTTCCACGCCATTCATTCCTGGCATGTTCATGTCCATCAGGACGATATCAGGGTTTAACTGCATGGCCAGCCGCAAGGTTTCTTCGCCATTCTCTGCCTCACCAACCACTTCCAGATTTGAGTCGCTTTTAAGCAAGGCCCGCAACCCAGCCCGAAGAATTCCATGATCGTCTGCGATCAGTATCTTGAGTTTCATAAGGCACCTCCACCAATAGTGTCGTTCCATTTCCAGGAGTGCTTTCGAGATGCAATACCCCCCCAAACAATTCCAGTCTTTCTCGCATACCAAACAAACCTAAGTGATCCCCAGTGTTGGGAATGGATGGATCAAAACCCACACCATTATCTTCCACAATGGCAATTAGTTTATCACCTCTACTTTCTAAAATGATATCCACTCGGGTGGCGTTTGCATGTTTGATAACATTTGTCAGTCCTTCCTGGATGGTGCGATAGATTACCGTCTCTAGTTCCTCCTCTAGCCGGGAATCGACTCCTACAACTTCGAACTGGATGATTAAATTTTGCCGTTTGCTAATATCGTCAATATATTGGCGCAAGGCTGGAATTAACCCGAGGTGATCCAGGCTCGCCGGGCGCAGGTGTATTGCCAACCGGTGTAAATTTCCCATCACATCATCAACAATGCATTTCAATTCAGTAATCCCTGAGAGAACCGCCTCCGGTTGGCCAATATCTCTTTCTAATAATCGTAACCCGACCATGAGCGAGGTTAATGCCTGCCCGGTTTCATCATGTAATTCGAGTGCTACGTAGCGGCGTTCGGCCTCTTGTATCTCAACCAACCGGTGTGATAAAGATTGTAATCTTTCGCGACCGGTATGGACTTGTTCAAAGAGCCAGGCATTTTGTATGGCGACCGCGGCCTGATTGACCATGGCTTCTGTCCACTGAATCTGTTCTTTTGTAAAAGAATTAACGGCATTTTTCCCCAAGATCAGTAAACCAATCGTTTTTTCTCCAGTCACAATCGGGACACTTAACCAACTTTGAAGACTTTCAAATGCAGGAAAAAGCTCCCCTAGTGGATTATTCTGAACGTTCGGAATCAGAAAACTCCTCATGGTTTTGATGGGCATTTTTACCATCAAGTTTTCCTCCCCCTTCATTGTGAAGTCAATAACGTGTTCCGAATCTTCCCAAACATTGATACCACGCATGGCTCGAACGACCAGCCTTGACTCATCCTTTAAAAGAGAAACACTCGCAGTGTCAAAAGGGACTATTTCCTCGATATAATCTAAGAGTGTGTGGATAATTGTCTCTAATTTGAGGGTTTTTGTGAGAGCCAGCGTCGCCTCACCCAATGTTTCGGCCGTTTGCCGGGAATGCTGTTCAGCCTGGAATAGAGCGACATTATGGACAGCCAGTGCAGCTTTCAAGGCGATATTTTGAACGAAATCCAAATCTTCCCGTGTGTAGGATTCAGTGGTCTGGTCACGAAGCAGGGTCAACGTTCCGATGGGCTGTCCACGCATTTGCAATGGCAAAATCATCAAACTATGCAAGTCAAACAGCTCCTGATAAGATGGGTGATTGGAATTAATCCATTCACTTAACTCGATTGAAGTTAAGTTGGGAAGAAAGAGAGGGGCGCCTGATTTCATAACTTGCCAGTCCCCTCTAACCTCGGAGGGCAAGGAGATTTCTCCAAATATCTCAGAGAGGCCTTGAAGTGCTTGTGGATCAACATGGTGGAACGCCGTTAATTTAAGTTGTTTTCCATCCTGAGAAAGCAGTCGAATAAGACATGCATCTCGGAGCAATTCGGAGGTTTTGTTCACAATCGTATCCAGCATGGGCTGGTAATCCTGCGAGACATCTTGCAAGGTGTTCAAGATTTCTGAGAGCACAATGGCACGCCGGGCCTGTTGTTGGATGCGCGCTTCGGAACGTCTGCGTTCACTGATGTCCTGCTTGATCGCAATGAAGTGAGCGATATTCCCCGTCTCATTTAAAACGGGTGTAATCGTTTGCTCTTCAGTGTACAGACTCCCATCTTTCCGCCGGTTGACAATTTCCCCAACCCAGGTTTCTCCAGAAAGGATAGTCCCCCATAATCTCTGATAAAAATCTGGCGCGTGTAATTCGGACTTAAACAGGCTCATTTTCTGTTGATGGAGTTCATCTTCTGTATACCCGGTCATTTGCATAAAAGCAGGATTTGCCCATTCAATCATCCCTTCTCGATTCGTAATGATAATGCCATTTGCCGCGGCTTTTACGGCAGTTGTCTGCAATCGTAAATGTTCTTCTACCTCTATCCGTTTTCCAATCTCCTGTCGCAGTTCATTCTCAATCCGTTTATGATGGGTAACATCCCTGCCCTCTAAAATCACCATCATCATTTTCCCCTGCTCATCCATAACAGGTTTGATTGAAACATCTATCGTAAATATTTCACTCCCCCGAACGCCGAAATCTCCCTCAAAACGCATCAGCTTTCCTTGAGACGCCGCCTCAATCGCCATTCGCAGACTGGTGTTGGTATCGGACGGGATAAACTGATTGAAGGTTTCCCAAAACATCTTTCCAACAATTTCCTCGTGAACCATATTTCCCGCCAGGATAGCCGACTCGTTGGCCCGCAAAATCGTCCCGTCGGGATTCAAAATACACATAAATTGAAAGGTCTGTTCAAAAACAGCCCGAAAGCGTTTTTCGCTTTTCCGGCGGGATTCAATCTGGCCAATCATCGGCCGGAGAAAAAAGATATAAAGAACGGGGAATGTAATTATCGTTAGAAGAAATGCATCCAGGAAAACTTGAAGCGGCGCGGGAATCGCTGGTAAGAATACCAGGACACTCATGATTCCTACCTCGACAAAAAACATGGTTACGATCAGGATCGCAAGCAAAATAAGTGGTTTGACGAGGTAGGATCGATTGATGTGCGGAATTAATTTGCTGGAAACAGACTTGACTCTTTGCATATCAACCCTTGATTACAATTACATATTAATTACATTACAGGGTCATACAGAAAGATTATAACAAACAACCCTCATCAAACCAACAGTGCGTTTGTACAGGCCCCATTTAAACGAATAGGAATTAAGTGTGGTAATTTCCGCAAATGATTGTTCCGGCTACCCGGAATCGTTTTTATTTACCGCCGATTCCCGGAATTCTCAACCTGCCCAGCCCCGGCATTCTCAGCAATCACAACCGGTAAATAAATGAAATCAGAAAAGACAGGTGTAACAGAAACATAGGACAAGTGGATACGAGCCTGGGCGGAGGTCGTATCATCCCCGAAGAAGAGAAAGTTGGGGGTTTCGTAGGGATCAATCGTTCCTGCAAAATCTGTATAATCTCTCACAGCCCCCGTAAGGATCACATTCGTGCCAGCAGTCACCGTGTACGTGTCCCCCACGATCATCACCTGGTAATCAGTCAGACTGGCGGTGGTATCAAATGCTGCCCCCTCCCCGTGCGTGAATAGCCCACCCGTTGAACTGTCGTTCTGCGCCCAGATTTCATCCTCCCAAAAAGCTAATTCCACCCCTTTCTTATCATT
>DATDOR010000603.1:0-9809 GCA_035293165.1 Anaerolineales bacterium
TGAAATTCGGGGGTGGCTAAAGGAAGGTGCGGACATCTTAAATAATATGTCCGAAAGCTTGCGGGAACCCTATGGCAGTACAGAAGCCCTGGAAGAGGAAATGCTGCTCCATTACAGCCGTGTCCTTGCCCGGTTAGGTGCGTTTTACTACCGCCTGGGCAGCCACGCCGACTCCGAAGCCGCACTTCGCAAGAGCATTAGTATAGCCCGCTCAGTAGATGCCCGCCTTGAACTGTCATTTGCGCTAATTTACCTGGGGGCTGTCGAGTATTTGCGTAAAAACTATAAAGAAGCAGAGGAACAACTTAACGAAAGCCTGGCAATTACTCGCGAAATCAGCGACCGTCTTGGCACGGCCATTTCGCTTCACCATCTTGGGCTGGTTGCACGGGAAAAGGGTGAGCTTGCCAAAGCCAAACAGCTATTTCAGGAAAGTCTGGATATTAACCGAGAGGTAAGCAACCGATTTGGGGTATCTATTTCACTAGACAATTTAGGGACCACCGCCAGAGAATTGGATGAACTGGAAGAAGCTGAGCGTCTCCACAAGGAAAGCCTGGCCATTCGCCGGGAATTTAACGACCGCTGGGGAATCGCTACCTCGCTGGATGGTCTGGGGCAAGTCGCGTACCAGATGGGAAACTACCAGCAGGCACACGATTTTTTTGAAGAAAGTGCAAATATCTTCCGGGAAATTGGAGATCAACGACGGTTGGAGCGCACGACTGAGAATCTTCAGATGGCTCTTAAAGCCATGAAGCCGTAGACCAGATGGGGAAAAGATATTAACTCCAACGCCCATTGCGATTTAATGCGATCTTTGAATGGATGAGCAATATTTTCTGGCTTTATACATTCGTCAAGCGCATATCATGATTCCACGCCTCGAACGCATCATGCCGGATTCATCCTGCGCACATCGAGCGACAGGGCTACGAAGAACGCTTATGCGGTTGACTCTTGAGTCTCCCCCCAATTTGCAGCGCTTACAAGAGGTTGTCCATCAAGGCTATGATGTGTTAGAAGAGGCCGCCAGGGAAAAGGCCAGATAAGTCGTTTATTTCCAAGACCAAAACGCCATTAATCCCTCAGAAATTGGGCGAGGCTGTAAATTGCCGGAAGCTGGCACAACGACAATAACAGCGGACTTGCCATCGGCTGCCAATGCAGAAATGACAACATTTTCACTATCGGGTGACCAAATTGTTGCAGAATGTTGGTATTGATCAAAGTACTGAAGCATTTCCAAAAATTGTTGAGTAGGAATGAAGAACATTAAGTTCTTGATTTCACCGGATTTCGAATCGAGTTTATATAACCCGACCGCTGGGACGGGTTCCGATTGTGTTTCTGAGCCACTATCAGCCAATTCCAGGGTGAAGTACACCAAATTTTTGCTGTCTGGTGCCCAAAAATAGGCGAAGACAAAGCTGCTCCCTGTAGAAAATGATTTTTCAGGATCGGACAAGTTTCGTATTGTGAGCGTACCCAACGCGCTCCCTCGTTCGCGCTCACTGGTAATGTAGGATACCCATTTTCCATCCGGAGACCATCCAAACGCGGCAGAGTCACCAATCTGAGCGATCCGGTTTTGGATGACTCCCTGCAAATTCGTGACAACCAGGAAATTATCCGAGGTTCGTTCGCTGATTGCCATCATCAGGCTATTTCCATCTGGGGACCAGGAGGGCGCCTGAAAAACAGCAGGGTTGAGTTGGAACTCTCGTTCTCGATCAGTGTCTGTTGAAATCATCACCAGCCTACCCGACTCTTCCTCGGTTCCAACATGGGCAAGAAATCTTGTGGCCGTTCCTGGTTCCCAGACCCAAAAATAAGGTTGGCCTGTCCCGATGATTGCAGGCGCAGAACTACCATCGGCTTTTGCATACAGTAAACTCAAATTACTGGATGCAATATGATTTGCCAAAAAACTAATATATTGGCTGTCTGGAGTCCAATACAAATAGATGGGAATTTCCTCCATACTCGAAAAGTTTTCAACCGGATCTGAGCCATCCGGCTTTACTGTTTTCACGAATACTTTCTCTCTATTAAACCCAACATAAGCAATTTTTTCACTGTCCGGAGCCCATGCGAAACGTAAATACCCTCCGTATTTAGGGCTACTCGTATCCGAGTTTGCATCTGAGGTGATCGGGATTTCGTCCTCTCCCGCCTGATTGATCGTATATAAATTTCCGTCTAATCCCAAATATAAAATCCTTCCCGACTTGCGCTCAAAAATTTTTAGGAGAGGACTTTCAGGCATTTGCAATCCATCTGAAACACCTCCTCCTCCACCGCAGGCGGAAAAAACCATTGTGATCAAGACCAATAATAAAGTAATTTTTGTGGCGCAATATTTCATCTTAGCATATCTTTGCACCCGATATAAGGTGGCGGAAAGGAATTAAGCTGTCTCTTGATTGTAGCATAGCCATCCCTGTGAAGGTTTATTGCGGCGTGAACCTTAATCAATTTATTAGCCATCTTAATGCCACTATAAGAAAAATTGCTGTCCACACAACGGCTTCCAGAATTTTCTAAAATTACAAGGGTAAAAACGTAACCGTTCACTTGGTGAGGGGATTATCCGAAAAAATGGTGTCCGCAGGGGGTGTACACCCCCTGCGGACACCATTTTTTCGGGTTCTTACCCCCTTCAGGTGGGGGAACTGAACGGTTACGTAAAAACATTGATAATTCTAAAACGGTTTTGAGAAAATCAAAATATTAGCTTGACATTTTTGAATAATGTCAATATAATGTTGAATAGTAGTTAGGTTTACACTCATAATAAAATACCATGATAAACCCAAACAAATTCAACCCACCAGAAGATATTATAAAAGCCAGGCGAGAAGCCATCCTAGAGGCTGTCCAATCGGCTCGCCAAGAAAAAGAAAAGGATCAAAAAGATACACCCGTCACCCCTTTTATTCCTTATCGTGGTTTTCCCATTTCACTTTCTACTCACCAACTCGCGGAAACCCACTTGAACTAAGAAACAATCAGAGAGGCAATATCCATGCACCCTGTTCTTAGCCAATGCCCGGTTTGTCAGGCCGACCTCGTCATTACGAAACTCCACTGCCGCAATTGCGAGACCTCCATCGAAGGTGATTTCTTCAGCGGCCCCTTTGCCCAACTCAGCCGCGACCAACTCAACTTCGTTGAAACTTTTGTCCGTTGCGAAGGCAAGCTCAATCGTATGGAAGGTGAACTCAACTTTTCCTACCCCACCATTCGTAACCGTCTCCATGAAATCATCCGTGCGCTGGGTTACGAACCCGGTGGAGAGGATGACAGCCGCGGCGGCCTGAGTGAATCTGCTCGCCAGCAAATTCTTGAAGACCTCAACCAGGGCAATATCACAGCCGATGTGGCTATGAAAATGCTGGCAGGCAGTTAAGTTTATTGGAGATAATAATGGACGAGTTAATCATTGAAACCAGTCACAAACCCGAAGTTACCATTGAAGCCCAAGGAAAACTCTATATCAAAGGCTGGGATAGAGCCGAGGTACGTGCAAGCGCAAGCGGAAAAGATAATCTCAGTTTGAAAAAAGAAGGCGAAAGTGTCAACATCCAAAGCCTGAGCAACTGCGAGATGCGCGTCCCCTACGAAACCAGGCTGCTCATCCAGTCTGCCCGCAGAGAAACGATACTCAAATCTGTTACCGGTCACATCACAATCCAACAAGCTGGAGCGAGCCTCACCCTCAACGATGTTGGGGTCACACGCATTGAATACGTAGACCGTGACATCAACGTCCGCGAAGTGCATGGCGATCTGACGATCCAGCGTGCTGGAGGCTTCGTCCACGCCAGTCACATCGCCGGTAACTTCACTGCCGAATCCATCGGCGCCCACCTGACTCTGAAACAAATCGAAGGGAATGTTACCGCCCTCGCCCACGGCAACGTTACGCTCATTCTTGATCCCAAACCTAAAAAAACCTACACAGTCGAAGCACATGGTGTTCTCACTTGCCAGATTCCATCCGATGCCAACGTAACCGTTGAAATCAATGGACAAGGTCCCATCGTTACCAAAATTGGCAGCGAAACCCAAACCATCCGCGATAACACCCATTCACTCACTTTAGGCGATGGGTCCGCCAGGCTCGAATTAACCGGCTATGGCCCCGTTTCCCTCCTCGAAAACGGAAAAGATTTTTCCACAGAAGACTACCACTTTGAAACCGATATGGATCTCGAAATGGATACACTCGCGCAAAACATTACCCAACAAGTTAACGAACAAATCTCCATGCAAATGAACATGCTCGAAGCCCAAATGGATGCCCTTGTTGACACCTACGGCATTTCCGAAGAAAAAGCCGAGCGTATTCGCAAACGCACGGAAGAGAAAGTTGCCCGCGCCCAGGAAAAAATCGCCCGCGCTCAGGAAAAGGCTGCCCAGAAAATTGAAATGGCCCGTCGCAAAGCCGAAAAGTCTGGCAGATATCATGACTATGGCATCCATACAGGTCTCGACGAGGCTCGTGCAGGGATTCGCGAAGGGCTGGCAGCCGCCAAATCGGCCGTCTCTTTCGCCTTAGGCAGCACGCGTAAATCCCCTCCTTCCGATCCTGTCAGTGACGAAGAGCGCATGATGATCCTCAACATGCTTGCCGAAAAGAAAATCAGCATCGAACAAGCCGAAGCCCTTCTTTCTGCTCTCGAAGGAAAGAGCCAGTGATGACCGACGAACGCCTGAAAATTCTCGAAATGATCGAGCAAGGGACGATCACCGCCACTCAAGGGACAGAACTTCTATTTGCGCTGGAAGCGGATGACGAAGAACGAGTAGAAATGGAAAAACTCGACGCGGGGTACCCCATCCCGGAATCTGATCCAACCTCAAGCACTCCTCCGCCCCCTGTCGAAGAATTCCCCAACCCCACCGGAGAGGAGGACAAACCTCCGCGCGTGGAACCCACTCGATCATCCCAACCCACCCCTAAATTCGCCCGCTGGCGCAGATGGTGGAGCTACCCCCTGACATTTGGCATAATAGTCACGGTATTTAGTGGCTGGCTCCTTTATGTGGGCAACCAAAACGCCTGGGCCGGGTTCTGGATGGCCTGCATCTGGCTCCCCCTCCTGTTCGGCATCTTCGTCATCACGCTCGCCTGGCTTTCCCGCACCTCCCTTTGGGTCCACGTCCGCGTCAACACCGGGCAAGACGAATGGCCCCGCCACATCGCCATCAGCCTGCCTCTTCCCCTGCAACTGGGTGCATGGTTCTTCCGCACCTTCCAGGACAAAATCCCTGGCATCCCCAACATGGAAGAAATCCCGATTGATGACCTCATCACCGCCGTCCAAAACGGCGTCAAACCCGAAAGCCCGATCTACATCGAAGTCGAAGAAAAAGGCGCAGAACGCGTAGAAGTTTACATCGGCTAGAAAGACATCAAAATATTCCCGCGTGTTCCTCCCACGCGTTTCTAGGAGCAGCCTATGGCGACCACAGAAGAACGAATGAAAATCCTCCAAATGATTCAGGAAGGGAAAATCACCGCCGAAGAAGGTGCAAAATTGCTCAGCGCGCTCACCAGCAGCGCAGCCCGCAACAAACCCCCGCGCCCGGGAGGCCCATCCACCCGGCGAAGGAGCGCAAAATGGCTGCGGGTGCGTGTGACCGACATGCGTTCCGGCAAAGCGAAAGTCAACGTCAACCTTCCGATTAGCTTACTCG
Organism: Anaerolineales bacterium; assembly: GCA_035293165.1. GTDB lineage: Bacteria > Chloroflexota > Anaerolineae > Anaerolineales > JABWBV01 > JABWBV01. The sequence continues at coordinate 5,707 of DATDOR010000603.1, forward strand.
AAGCAGGTATGAGCATTGCTGGACATTTCACGGATGACATCAACGCAGATGACATCATGGGCGCGATCAGCGAAGCTATTGAAGAAAACATGACTGGCAAGATCATAGATGTCGTTGACGGCGATGACGGCGAACACGTCGAAATATTTATTGATTAACCCGATAAAGCCGTCGAATTTTTGCGAGATGAATTGAGTTGATTTTGTTAAGCAAGATTGTATCCTGCTCTGAGGAGTACCCCATGTCCATCGAAACTTACGAAAAAATCTTTAACGTCCCCGAAAACCCTTTTGTTAAAATTGGCAATATCCGCGGTCATATTGATGTTTCCCCTGGCGAGGACGGAATCGTATCCGTAACTGTTACCCGGCATCCAGGCTCAGGGAGTTCCGAACGAACGGAAATTATTCTGGAGCAGAATGAAGAAGGCCATGTCATTATCAACGCAAAATATCCTGAATCCTTTAGCGGGATATTATTTGGCTTCTTGAACCGCCCCGAACGAGTGGATTTTATCGTCACCGTCCCCAAAAACTGCGATTTATCCGTTAAAACAGTAAGCGGAAACGCAGAGGTGAAAGGACTTGCCGGAAATATTTACATTGGTTCCGTAAGTGGCTCGTATGTGACAGAAGACATCGGCGGCACACTCAAACTGGACACGGTCAGCGGTGCAATTGAAGGCCACCGGCTTTCCGGGCCATTGACCCTTAAATCCGTCTCGGGCAGGGCAAAGTTACACGATTCAAATTTCCCGTCCCTTCAGGCAAAAACGGTAAGTGGAAGCCTCACCCTGGAAACGCCTTTAGGGGAAGGCCCTTACCAGGTTGGCAGTGTTTCTGGACGCTTGGTTCTCGTCGTCCCTGATGGCACAAGCTGTACGGCGAACATTTCCAGCGTGAGTGGTAGCGTTCACACTGATCTACCTAATGCACAGGTATGGAGAGATAGCAGCCCTGGCAAACGCCATCAACGCGTCACGATTGGCGAGGGGGGTCCAGAAATTTCCTTGAAAAGCGTTTCAGGCTCCCTGCGGATAGTGAGGCAAGAAGGGTATGCTGAAGCTGAAAACGCATCCTCAGCAAAAGTAGACATGGCGAAGGTAGAAAAACAAACCGCTTCAAAAATGGATACCCTCGAACGCATCGCTCGCGGAGAACTTTCTGTTGACGATGCCATCACCAACTTACAAGGCTAATCACTTCATATATACCGGTCTCCCCTGGGAAAGTCACGCACCCTGAACAGGGTGCGTGACTTATTTAATCCTCAAAGGATACTTCATCCAGACCGTATCCTGACGAAACTCCTCAACGTTCTTCGGCCAAAAATTGCTCCCACCCCCCCCAAACACCAGGAAAATCAGCGCACAGACCATCATTGCAATCCTTGCGATCAGCATCCTCTTCGCCGCGTCTTTTTCACTCTGCTCGATTGCCACCCATTCTACGGCGTACAGTTTTTCGGGAACAATCCCACCAGAGGGACCTTTCTGACCCAGGACGGTCATCCAGTCCCCCTCATAATCCTGGTACCAATTCCCCACTACTATAAAAAACTACCCTTCAGAAACTCATTAAAAATCCTGTAAAATCAGACGCTTCCCTATGACTTCTGTACGAAAAATGTATTCGTCAACGAAAGTGTGAACAACGAGATTCCCGAAAAAAAGGTGTGTTTGGGGGTGTACACTCCCAAACACACCTTTTTTTCGGGTGTTCATACTACTGTTGACCAAAACACTTCTGTACGAAAAATCACCACTTTGGGAAAACCTGGCGGAGATGTATTGGGATTACCAACCCTCCCTGAGCAACTTGAGCGTGCTGCTTTCCAGTTTCCGAAAAACCCGCCGGGCTTTTTCATAAGGAGAAAAATCGATGAAAACCACCTCGAAAATCCGGTTCTTCGTCATTCTTGCTGCATTGGGAGTTTTGTTTGCTCTTAATGCAGGAGGATTTGCTTCGGCCATCGGCAACTTACCATTACAAGCTGAGGATAAAATCGAGCCGGGTCTACGCGATCAAATTCTGGCAGATGGCCAGGGTACTTACATTTTACAGATGGCAGTACAGGCTGATCTCGGACTTGGTTATCGTATTAAGGATCGCGCTGAACGCGGCCAGTTTGTTTATGATACGCTACGGAAAACGGCTGCCAGCAGTCAGGCCAACATCAAAATCTATTTAAATCGGCAATTGAGTGAGGCTAAAGTAAGCCATTACCAATCTTTCTTCATCGCCAACGCGATACTCGTCACCTCTGACCTTGCTACGCTAGATACAATTGCGGCTCGTGGTGATGTTGCTTACATCTACGCCCAGAAATTCATCCCTGTTCCCGAACCTGATGTGGTGAAGTCGCCTGAAGTACTGGAATGGGGCGTTGAAATGATTCGCGCCGATGAGGTATGGTCTACGTATGGCGTTACCGGGCAAGGGATTGTTGTAGCCAACATTGACACCGGCGTTCGCCTTACCCACGAAGCGCTGGTTGCACAATATCGCGGTACGACGACTGGCAGTGATGACTACAACTTTTATGATCCGGCAAACATCTGCGGCGGCGCCGTCTGCGACAATAACGGGCACGGCACCCATACCATGGGTACGATGGTCGGCGATGATGGCGGCGTCAATCAGATTGGCGTGGCCCCCGGCGCGCAATGGATTGCAGCCAAAGGCTGTGAAGGCTCCTCTTGTTCAGTTAGTTCTCTTTTGAGTTCCGCTGAGTGGATGTTAGCCCCTTGCCCGTTTGGCGTGGCCCCTGGCGACCCCAGTTGTGATCCCAATATGCGCCCCCACATTATCAATAATTCCTGGGGTGGCGGCGGCGGCGATCCCTGGTACCAGGCGTCTGTAAATGCCTGGGACGCGACTGGTATTTTGCACGTCTTTTCGGGCGGTAATTCCGGGCCAGGGTCAAACACGATTGGCTCACCCAGCGATTATTGCAACACCTTGAGCATCGGCGCCACAGACTTCAGCGATATGATTGGCAGCTTCAGCAGCCGTGGCCCTGGCGCTTTCGCTGACTGCACCGATAAACCGGACATGAGCGCGCCTGGCGTCAACGTACGCTCTTCGGTGAATTCGTCCGACACCGCTTACGCTAACTATAACGGTACGTCCATGGCTGCGCCGCACGTTACGGGATGTATCGCATTATTGCTTTCGCTTGACCCCGGTCTGAAAGAATCGGATGTATTCAATTTGTTGACAAGCACGGCCGTTGATCTCGGCGCCCCTGGTTTCGATTATGACTATGGCTGGGGGCGTATAGATTGTTTCGCGGCTGCCAGCCAACTCACTCCAGACTTCAGGTTAACAGCCAACCCCAACCAACAGGCCGTCTGTTTCCCGGATAATGTCATCTACGATATTGTTTTAGGCTCCATAGCCGGTTATTCCGATCAGGTCACGCTAAGCACAGTGGGCGTTCCTACTGGCTACACCTCCGGGTTCAGCGATAACCCGGTGGAACCTCCTGGAAGTAGCACGATGACCCTCACCAGCAGCGGGACTGCATTGGCTGGCAGCTACAGTATTGACGTCGTCGGCGTGGCAGCCACGAGTACCCACACGGCTACAGTTACCCTGGATGTCTACATAACGGTCCCAGGCACACCTGCCCTCGCCAGCCCAGTTAATGGGGCCACTGAGGTTGGCTTGCAACCCACCTTTACCTGGTCTGGCGATGCCCCATCCTACTTTATTGAAATCGCTACCGACCCCGACTTCACGAATATTGTCGCTTCGGCGACCGTCAATGATCCGACCTACGTGCCTGGGATTGAACTTGCCCCCTCCACCTTTTACTTCTGGCGCGTCACTGGCTCCAACTCTTGTGGTGACGGGGCAATCTCCAGCACCTTCTACTTCGTTACTCAGGCTGCACCAGGCGCCTGCTCCATCGGCCAGACTCCCAATGTCTTGCTCGAAGAAAGCTTTGAAAGTGGAGCCACTCCGCCCGGCTGGAGCCACTCGGGCAACGGCGACACCTGGACTGCCTCCACCGCGCGCATCCATGCCGGGACTTACTCGTTCCACGCCGATGACCCCTCCTCCGTCAGCGAGCAATATCTTTACACGCCCCCAATTATC
>DATDOR010000604.1:0-3340 GCA_035293165.1 Anaerolineales bacterium
ATTTCTTACCTCTCTATCGTGAGAAATCCTGCAAATCCGTGTCCAATATCCTCGCTATGGATTAGCTGACGATTCCCCTAATGTCACCGTCAAATCCAGCATCTTATTTCCACGGGCTACTTTGACGATCACCTGTTCACCGGGTTGGTGATCGAAGAGTGCATTGACAAAGGAACTGCTTTCGTCAATCGGAGTCCCACCGATTTCGGTGATGATGTCTCCGCTCTCGAGCCCGGCTTGAGCCGCAGGACTGCCAGAGTCGACCTGGGTAACGTATGCACCCCATTCTACAGGAAGGCCATACTGGGCGGCAATGCGGGGTGTGATACTTTGCCAGTTCACGCCAAGATATGGACGAGCAAAGTATCCTTTTTCAATAATCTGCGATGCAATAATACGAGTAGTATTCGATGGGATGGAAAAACCCAGCCCTTCTGCAACGGCGCTGCCAAACCCGCCACCGCGCACGATCAAGGTATTGATTCCAATCACTTTCCCAGCCAGGTTGACGAGCGGCCCACCAGAGTTCCCCTGATTGATCACCGTATCGGTCTGGATCAGGTCTTCCATCATGACTCCGTCATCCCGCTGGATGCTACGACCAGTCGCGCTGATGACGCCAACCGTGACGGTGTTCTTGAAATCGCCAAGCGGGGAACCGATGGCGATCACCGTTTCACCCGGTTTGAGATTGTCCGAGTTCCCCAGCGGAGCGACTGCAGGGACTTCACCTTTGGTTTTAAGCACCGCCAGATCGGCAAATGGGTCGGTGTTAATAATTTCTGCAGGGAGTCCGGTTCCGTCTGCTAGAATGACGGAGACGGATTTTGTCCCTTCAACGACGTGATTGTTGGTCAAGAGATACCCTTCGGGCGAGATAAAAACCCCGCTCCCACTGACCTGAGAATCCCCGGTCGGGCCAAAGAATGTCATCTGACCGGGGATCACGCCCACGACGGTCACGACAGCCGGGCCGATCTTATCGACGGCCGTGGTGATTGCGGTTTCGATGTCGGTGTTCGTCAGAATGATGGTTGGGCTGGTTGTCGAAGCGGGGATATTTTGGGAAATGGCAACAGGGGCAGTCGTTTGCGCCGGTTTCATGACCGAGAAAACGGCGACCCCGCCTGCGCGGGCACCGGTCAGCGCACTGATTCCGGCAACGGTCCTTCGTGGATAGTCAGGTAAATGTTCGTCTTGGACTGGCTGCCGATTTCCATAAAGTAGTAATACGCGCCATCGTGATACACCAACGCCGTATCCCAGGTGTTGCCAGAAATGGGGAAATTCAGCCGGGTGATAACGGGATTGGCCGGATGTGTCGTCCAGTGAATGCCATCTTGGCTGGTTGCCAACCCGCGCTTATTGATGTCACCCCCCGCGTAAATCATCACCCACCCGTCGGGGGTCAGCACCGGGACCGGGCGGCCCACTTTGCCCTGATCCCATTCGCCCTCCCCAACGAACACCGGGTCGCTGACTTTGAACGACGTATCGTTTGTGTCGGGATCGTTGTACTTTGTCCAGGCGGCGCCGTCCAGCGAAGTAGCCATGCCAATCGCCATCTCTGTTTGTGTCCGGTTTTCAGCCTGATAGTACATGACAAAACCCTCACTGGTTTGAACCACATGCGGCCAGGACACATCTCCATCGTCCCACGCACCCCCGCCTCCACCCGTGACTACCGGCTCCGGGTAAGCTGTCCACGGCCCAAGCGGAGAGGGCGCGCTGGCCCGGCCAATCACCGCCCGATCCGCGCGATTAACTGTGTGGAAGTACAACACCCACGTCCCATCCTCCAGCACAACCACGCTGGACACATCCGCACCGGGCGCAGCAAACGGGACATCCTCGCTCGTCATCACCGGCTCTTCCTGGAGGGCAGTCCAGGTCACGCCATCGGGCGAGGTCATATAGCCGATCCGAATATTACTCGGCCAGCCTGAGAATCCGTTGCGGAACATATGAAACATCCCATCGTGATAAATCATCGCGCCGGGGTTAATGTACTTGCCATCCCAATTGCCCGACGGGCCGGCAGGCACAACCGGCTTTCCTGGGTTTTCGCCGAAAAATGAGAAAAGTTTGGGCAGGGGCGTCGCGGTCGGGGTGGGGATAGGTGTTTCCGTGGGTGATATTTCGGTCGGGGTTTGAGTGGGTGAAGGCGGGAGGGCAGTCGCTGTCGGATCGGGCGTGGGCATACTATCTGTCGCAGTTGGCGGAACAGGCGTGGCAACCGCGGCAGGTTGGCAGGCTGCCAGCAACAATACAAGGGTCAGGAAAAGAACTTTGATTCGCATGAGGGACTCCTGTTCAATAAATTGACAACAACATTGTAGGAATCTCCCATGCAGATGTCCCCCTAAGAATTTAGGGTTGTGGGGAAATGCTAATGGGGGGTTAATGTCGTTGCGAGGAGTGCAGCGACGAAGCAATCGCAGACTGTCGCAATCTCCCTGCTGGATGGGGGAGACTGCGCGGATGAAAGCCATCCGACGGCCAACGCGCCCTCTCAGTGACGTTAATTCACTCGACCAACCTCATCTCTCTAGCCCTCGCCGCCGCCTGCGTTCGGTTACTGACCCCCAACTTCCGAAAGATATTCTGGTTATGCCAGATGACCGTTGTCGGTGCGATGATCAACTGCTCCGAAATTTCCTTATCCGACAGGCCACGAACCAATAACCGAAGAACATCCATCTCGCGCGGACTCAAGACCTCAATCAAGGGCTGAAGGCTGAAGGGTGAAGGATGAAAAGAAGCCAAAAGTTGATCGCGGTAAGTATTCTTCTCGTCTTCGTCACGCATTTTTGACAGTAATCTTTGGATTGGTATTCCTTCATCCAAAAACAACCGGACAAATCCGTTAGGTTCAGCCAGTTGCAAGGCAAGGCGCAGAGAATTCAGCGCAGCGGGAATATCTCCGGATACCTGATATGCAAGGGCAGTGAGGATGTGGATTTCGATCAGGGGGGTGATCCTTTCTGCCGTTTGGGCAGCGCGGCGCAAACGCTTGAGCAGTACCAACGCGTGGTGTGGGCGGCCCAACGCCAGATTCACACGGGCGAGGACGAGGTGGGCTTGTTCACTTTCGTAGGCCAGATCATCTTCAAGGCTCACGCGGGCGGTTTGCATCCAGCGCGTGGCAAGGGCGGTATCCCCCGCCAGGGTTGCGAGACGGGCTTCTGTAGTGCGAATGATGGCCAACTCGTTGGGGAGCTGGTACTGCTCGGCGGTCTGGATCGCTTCGGTGAGGGTATTTTGGACAGCAGCGAGATTACCCTGGCTGAAATGGCAGCGCGCCAGTGTGCGGTATCCCTCGCAAGCACTGAGAATCCAA
>DATDOR010000605.1:0-3994 GCA_035293165.1 Anaerolineales bacterium
CCATCACCACCCCCAACGTCGGGAGCAAATCCCACCCGAAACTTTTGAGCATGATCCCCGTCAGGTACGCCCCCACCCCAAAATACATTGCGTGCCCAAATGAAAGCAGCCCGGTGACACCCATAATCAGGTCATAGCTGATCGCATACACGGCGAGAATAAAAATCTCAATCAACAGCCCCTGCACGAACTTCGCTTTCCCGGTCTCGCTCGCAAAAACATCCGCTACCGACTGCCCATCAAAAATCGCCACCAAAAATGGCACCACCGCCAGCGCAAGGATGACGCCAATCAATGGAAGATTAGCTCGGAAGAGATTGGGTTTAGTATTTTGCATCGTCTTCATTTGCATGTTTTGTCTCACTGTGGTTTTTTTTGAAACACAAAGAAAAAAGGCCAGACCTGACAGGTTTTATGATGTGTTCTTTGTGATAAACATGTTTGCAATTGGAAAGTCCTCAATCTCAAAGAGATCTTTGGAAACCTGTCAGGTCTTGAATCCGAGATGTTGTAAAGAACTTTGTGAGCTTGTTGCAAGCCTTCGTGTCCGGCTTACTTCGTATGCTTCGTGTTTTAAAGAATCTCCAATCTCTAATCTCCTCACTCCCTCCGCCCAAAAAGTCCATTCGGCATCACCAACAGGACGATTACCATCAACAGTACCGTCGAAGCGGGAACCAGTGGTGGCGTCGGCTTGAACGGCTCGGCCAGGAAGGGGATGTTGATCCCTAACTGCCCATATTTGATGATGAACTGCTGGATCAACCCCACCAACAGCGACCCCGCCGCCGCGCCAGGGAAACTCGTCAGCCCGCCAATTGCCAGCGCGATCAACGCGTTGATCAATAAACTCTCCCCCATCGCCAGCGACAGCCCCATCGAAGGCCCGGCAACCACCCCGCCCAACGCCGCCAACCCCACCCCCAGCGCAAACACCAGCGTAAACACTCGCCGCACATTGATCCCCAACGCCTCCACCATCTCGCTATCCTGCACCCCCGCCCGGATGATCATCCCCAGCCGCGTGCGCTGGAGCAGCAGCCAGATCGCCACCAGCACCAATACGCCAAGCAGTGGTACAAAAATCTCGTTATACGTCCGCACCCGGCTTCCAAGCAGTTCAATCGTCGAACATTGATGGGCAAACAAATCAGCCAGACTCGTCGCTGGACAGCCTTCACCCGCCCCGTTGAAAATCGCCGGTTTGGGCATCGTGAACTCAGGCCGCCCCCAAATCACCCGGACGATCTCGATCCCAATCGCGCTCACTCCCAACGTCATCAAAATCTGGTAAATCGGCCGCGCATACAACGGGCGGATGAGCGCACTTTCCATCATCGCTCCCAGGCCAAATCCCACGCCCACCGCCGTCAAAACAGCCAGCAAAAACAGCCACGTATCGCTGATCGCAACCAACGCGTAGGTCAATGCGCCGTGGAAGAAAAATGTACCTGACCCGAAAGCCAATAGCACCCCAGCGCTGATCACCGCCCCGCGCGGGAAACGTCTCACGCCCAGGGACGCAGCCCCAACCCCGCCAGGGCGCACCGTAAACCCCGCGAGGGACGCCCCCCCGATCAGACTGCCGAGAATGATCGCCGCCAGCACCAGATAAGGGTTTGTTTCAAACAATTTTGGCGCAGGGAGGGTCGTCGCCCCCTGGCTGGCATTAAACGCATACGTGATCGGACTTTCCGCATACACGCCCGGGTCCCAACTGGTAATCGGGTACTTCGGCACACCCCACGCCAAAACCAGGACGGCAACGACCACCCCCACCCAGGGCCAGGTTCGGGCAACGTTAACGGCCATTTTGCGCTGGCTCAGGAAATAGGCCCAAATAGGGATCAGCGCCAGCCCACCGCCCACCAATCCGGCAGGGGTGGAAATATCTACAAACGTATCCGGGCGGACGAACACCGTCCAGCCGACATACGCCCCGATCATGAACAGCGTCCCGTGCGCCAGATTGAGTACATCCATCAACCCAAAAATAAGCGAAAACCCCGACGCCACCAGGAACGTCACCGATCCGACCGCCAGACTGCGGAGGAGCGTGATCACCCAATCCTCCGTCGTCATCCCGCGAATCGCCATCAGGAACACCAGCACCATCGCGGCCAGCGTAATATAAAGCGTGCGATTTTTCTGAAACTTTGCGACCATACTTCTTCCTGTTCGTTCTACATTCTACGCTCTACGTTCTGCGTCCATTCACCCCGCTCCCAAATACCGGCTGATCGTTTCTTTATCATCCTTTAACTCCGCCATCAACCCCGCCTTCACCGACCGGCCTTCTTCGATTATGACATAAAATTCCGCCAACCGGCTGGCGACGATAAAATTCTGCTCCACCAACAGCACAGTAGACTCCGCTGAAAGCTGGTGGATTGCATCCATCAACTGTTCAATGATGACCGGGGCCAGCCCTTCGCTCGGCTCGTCAATCAACAGCAGGCGGTTATTCGCCACGAGCGCGCGGGCGATGGCGAGCATCTGCTGCTGCCCGCCGGAGAGATTCGTCCCCGGCAAATGGATAAGCCGTTTCAAGTCGGGGAAAAGTTCAAAAAGCATCTCTTGTTTCTTGGCCAGATCGCCTTTCTTGCGTTCAGCAATTTTAAGATTTTCCTCGACCGACAGGTCTCTGAAGATAGCCCGGTTTTCGGGTACAAACCCGATCCCCATCGCGGCGATGTCGAAACTCCGCGAGCCTTGAATCTCCTGCCCGTCGAATATCACCTTGCCCTGGCTGGGTGGCCGGATCCCCATAATCGTCTTGAGCGTCGTCGTTTTCCCGGCCCCATTGCGCCCCAACAAAGCTGTGATTTTGCCCTTCGGCGCACTGAAATTCACCCCTTCGAGGATGTGATATTGTCCGATGTAGGTGTGGATGTCTTGGATTTCGAGCATCATTTCCATATTTCACATTCCGTATTCCGTAACCAGTTCGAGACACTCATCACTGATCACGATATAACTCACCCAAATACGCCTTCTGCACTGTTTCGTTCGCGGCGATCTCGGACGGGGAGCCTTCGGCCAGCACTTCGCCGAGGTGCATCACAGTAATCCGGTCGGAGATGCTCATCACCACGTTCATGTTGTGTTCGACGAGAATGATGGTTTTGTCGCCCGACTGGTGAACTTCTTTGATCAGGCCAATCAATTCTGGCACTTGTTCGGCGGCCATCCCGGCGGTGGGTTCGTCAAGCAGGAGCACTTCCGGGTTGGGGGCCAGGATCATCGCCAGTTCGAGTTTGCGCTGGTCGCCATGTGGGAGCGTCCGGGCGGGGGAGAGGGCACGTTTTCCCAGGCCGACTCCCTCCAGCACTTCCATCGCCCGTTCCTCGTATTTCTGAAACTGTTTGTGCGACTGGAAAAACCGGAAACTGTCCTTCCCCAATGCCTGGCACGCGAGCCGGACGTTTTCCAGCGCAGTCAGGTTGGGGAAAAGATTGGTGATCTGGAAGGAACGCCCAATCCCCAAGTGAATCGTCTGGTGGACGGGTATGTTCGTGATGTCCCGGCCTTTGAAGATCACCCTCCCACTCGTGGGGGGCAGCGTCCCGCTCAACAGGTTGAAGAACGTCGTCTTCCCTGCCCCGTTCGGACCGATCACCGAGTGGATGGCGTCTTTCTTGACTTTAACACTCACCCCCGCCACAGCAACCAGAGCGCCGAATTCTTTCCGCAGGTTATGGGACTCCAGGATGATTTCGTTATCCATGTTGTTTAATTGTACACAGAAGGCGCAGAGTTTAACAGAAGGACGCAGAAAATTTCAAAAATCTCTGTGTCCTTCTGTTCTTCTGTGTTTTCTGTGTACTATTCTCCGCTTAAGCTGCCCACCGGCAAATCGCCACAGCGATCCACCAGGTTTTCCGGCAGGAGGCACGGGGGTTCAGGCCGGGTGGTGGTAACGAGTTCGAAGTATTTGAATTCGGGGTCATCCACGTTCAACAGGGTAACGATGTACATATCCTGAATGGCAACG
>DATDOR010000606.1:0-8147 GCA_035293165.1 Anaerolineales bacterium
AGTAGTAAAAGGTGACGAGGGTCGTCTCTTCTAGCTCAAGCGGGATGTTGGGGCCGTAGTATTCGCCGCTGAGGCCGAAGTTGTCCGCCCATGAGCCGTTGAGGGCAACCTTGTACTCGTGGGAGCCAGCGGGAATCTGGAAGCTGGCGCGCCAGATGAGGCTGTTGCTGTCGAGGGCGAGGTAGGTGTTTTCGCAGTCGGTGTTCCATTCGCCGGGGCAGCCAAGGTCGTCCTGGAAGGTTCCGGCAATGGCGACGATTTGAGGGATGGGGAGGCCCTCGGGGGGGAGGGTTTGGGCTTTGGAGGAGGTGAAGAGGAGAAGAGGGGAGAGGGTGAAAAGGAGGAGGGGGAGGAGGCGTTTCATAGGCGTTGGGATATTAGAGATTAGGTGTTGGAGAGTAGTGATTGGTTTAAGTTACGTTTAGTAGTTTAAGTGGAATTCGGCTTCTGGAATTTCTGGACAAGTGTTGTTTTCCAAATCTTTGAAGCTATTGTAAAACGTATCGATAGACGTTCCACTATTTTCCAGATCAAAAACTCGCTAATTTTGGGAGATGATAATCATTTAGTTCAGGAGTGGAAGGGCTAAATTATTTATGGCGTTGGAAGTACACAACGAAAACCGATGTAATCACTCGATGTACCCGCATTATTGGTGAAACGCTTCCAGACGGATAGGCTGTCTTCAAATGCTCCATACCAGCCTCCCCGTACCACGCGGCGATCGCCAGTTTCAGGGCCGAGAGGGTTCTCAACCGGAGAGGTCTGGTAATAAGTCGCCGAGTACCAATCTGCTATCCATTCAGATACATTTCCTACCATATCATAAACCCCATAGGGACTTTTACCACTTGGGTACCTGCCGATATAAGTGACATCGCCCGCAATATATCCTAGCAAATTCGATAAATCATTCATCGAGCCGTTGCGAAGGCTAAAAAATCTACCCGATCCGCTCAAAAACCATGTGCCCTCCACTGGGCAACCGACCGTCCCGTCTGAATTCACGTATTTACCATAGTTTGCCCGGCTACAATCCAGTTCCTCGCCCCAGGGATACGTCCGCCCATCCGTGCCCCGCGCGGCTTTCTCCCATTCCGCTTCGGTGGGCAAACGGCCACCGCGCCATTCACAATACGTCTTTGCCATATTCCAGGTAACGTTAATGATTGGGTAATTATTAAACTGGGGATCACCATAATAACTCAAGCGGGTGTAGGAGCTGGAATCGTTAGGGTGCTGACATATTCCCGCGTCCACACAGTCTTTGTAAAGCGCGTTAGTTACTTCATATTTATCAATGCGGAATTCGTTTAGAAATACTGTGTGAGATGGGGCAGCATCCTCAGCATCGAATCCCATGATGAAATCTCCGGCTGGCACCAAAGCCAATGGCGCGCCGTAGGAGGATGCAGTGGGTATTGGGGTTGGGGTGGGGGTGAGCGTAGGCGTTACGGGCGTAGAGGTGGCCGTTGGGGTTGGCGTATCAGTGGGAGGCGAGAGGGTATTCGTAGGAGTTGAAGTTGCCGATGGCGCTACGGTAGATGTTAGGGTCGGAATAGGCGTGGGAGTTGAAGCCCCAGTGGGGGTACAGGCAACCAACCAAAGAAGGCTAAACAGCGTCACAAATATTCGAATTTCATGATTCATAACAAACATATTTTCCTCCAATGGATGGTGAGGTGGGTCATTCGCAAGGAATTATATCTCTTGAATGGCCGGGAAGAAATACCCAGGGGTCGACGCTAACCCCGCCAAATCGAATTTGGTGTCCGGTACGGGATTTGCTTACAAACACGATAGGTTTCAAACGTATTGGGGGCGGGGAACCCGTTTCAACGGGTTTGGCGTATCAGGCGTCGGTTTCAACCGAGGCGATCAAGAACGAGAAGGTCGTTTAAATTCTCTCGGTAAGCTTACAAATCCCTGATACAATTGACCCACAAACGATGTCATTCGACACATAAAACAGGTCAATTGTATGCTAGAACCCATCCTTGGCTCCACCAACAGTGAACGCGTCTTGATATTTATCCTTGCCCGCAAGGAAGGGTACGCAAGAGAAATTGCCCGCTTTTTCGAGACGGGGCTTGCTCCGATCCAAAAACAACTCGAAAAATTAGAGTTCGGCGGGGTTCTCGCCAGCCGCGAGGCCGGAAGGACGCGCCTGTACACGTTCAATCCAAGATACCCATTTTTGGAAGAACTGAAAGCGTTGTTGGAAAAGGCGCTCACCTTCTATCCGGAAGAGCAGCGGGAGGCGTTGATCATGAACCGTAGGAGGCCTAGGAGGGCGGATAAACCACTATGAAGCCTATACAGGAAATGACGCAAATTGAATTGGCTGCGTATGTGCAAACGCGTCTGCGACGAAAGGGAATTGAGATGATTCTATCCGGTGGTGCTTCGGTTGCGTTTTATAGTAGCAACCAATACGTCTCGTTTGACCTGGATTTAGTCAATGCTTATTTTGCTAAAAGCCAGGACATTCGAGAAATCATGCAATTGTTGGGGTTCGCCGAGAAAGGCCGCTACTTCGTTCACCCGGATACCCAATTCTTTGTCGAATTTCCGCCCGGCCCGCTAGCGGTAGGAAAAGAGCCGGTCCGGGAAATCAACGAACATCAATTGGAAACTGGAAAATTGCGAGTCATTTCTCCAACCGATTGCGTCAAAGATAGATTGTTGGGGTATTTCTACTGGAATGACCGGCAGAGTTTGGAGCAGGCAATTTTGGTGGCGCGCGCACATCCGATTGAAATAGAGGAGCTTGAACGATGGGCTATAGTGGAAGGGAAACAAGAAGTTTTTAAGGCCGTCCAATCGCGTTTGATTGCTCAAAACTGATGATATACTCTGCCCATCCGTTCTCTGTGGGCCTTGTGATGGGCAAAAGAAAATTTCAATTCCTTTTCTTAATGATTTTCCTATGGACTCTGTCGGCGTGTGCAGAAAGAGATACGCCGACCGTTTTGCCTACGCCTGTGCCGACGGCGACGCAGACGTCCAGACCCTCAGCGACGGCGTCGAGCACGCCCACCCCCACGTACACTTCCTCGCCAACCGCCACCTCTACCCCAACGCACACCCTCACCTCAACCATCACCCCCACTCCCACCGAAATCATCGGCGCGGGGATTGATTTTCTCGAAATTAATTGTCCCACGCCCAAATCGCTCATGCTCCACTCCGCCTACGGGCCGGGACGGATGCAGCAACTTGCGGATGAGATCATCGCGCGGGGGTGGGAAACGGTGACATACCGGGATATTTTGAACGATTTGCGGGGGGGAAATTGCCCGGACGAAAACACCGTCATCGTTTCGATTGATGATTTGGGAACGAACTGGCTCAGGCCGGATTTTGTGACGATGATCCGCATATTCACGGATCGGGGGTTGAAAGTGGTCGTCGGGGTTGTGGTCAAAGAACCGCAGGCGTCGTTTATTTGGGATTACATGAAACAACTGGAAGAGATGGGGAGCGAAGTCGCCAGCCACACAGTCAATCACTACCAGCTTTCGGCTTTGACTGATGCCGTTTTGGAGGAAGAAATTTCCGGATCGTACACGATTGTCTGTGAGAACCTGGGCCGTTGTCCGGTTACGTTTATTCTCCCGTTTGGGGATGGGTTGGATGATCCCCGCGTGGTGTTTTTTTCGGACGATTACGCGTATGTCGTCAGCATTACGGGCGGACGAACGTTCACCGGCACGCCCCCGTTCGTGTTAGGGCGCATCCCGCCGAATAACGACGACCAAACCATCACTGCCAATTTGCTCGAACAGTTCTACGAACTCAATTCCCAAGCGTTGAACCCAGAATAAACTTCGTTCCGTCCCACTCGTAAATCTCTATCAGCTGGCTGAACCGCAAATAATCCTGGCTGAACCCATCAGGTTGTTCGGGGGCTAAAAACTCCGGCCACAACGCCGCCGCGAGGATTTCCAACTGCCCATCCTCATCGTAATCTCGAATGGTCACGCCAAACAAATCCGAACGGCGCACGCACCCAACGAAATTCCCTACCTGGGTCGCCGTTTCACCATCCCAGGTGTAAACGATCAAACGTTGGTGAAAACACCCCTTTTCCGCGAACAAATCATTCCAAATATAGGATTGGTCACCGGACGCTGTCCAAACCAGCAATTCCTTTTCCCGATCCCCGGTGATGTCTTCCCAAACCACCTTCGTAAAATCATTTTTGCAACCAAAGGGGTCGCTGATCGGCTGCCCGTCCAGATATAACTGACAGCGGTCATTGCGATACGTCTCCGAAGTTTGATCCAGTTCCAAACGAATATGTGCGCGCACCTCGCGCGGGCCGAATGCCTCCAGTTGTGTATCCGCCTCCACCAGTTTTGGCCCTTCCAGCACCTCATCTTCTAGAAACTCGAATTCCGTCCCATTCCACACATACCGGCGGCTCAAATCCACATCAATAAACTGGCTCTCTGCCGTATCCCACCCCAACGCGGACGGTGTATATTCTTCTTTCAATACCGGTTCCACCCCAATATACGACCAATACACCGACAATCCAAAATACAACCGTTCGAGAATAATCCGGCCTTGCTCGTCGCCGTACGCAAAGTCCGACGAGTTATAATAAAACATCCCCGTCGAAGTCGGCGCATCCCCGTAGGAAGAAATCCAATCGTTCCAGATCACCCGGCAGGTATCTTGCTCGCATTTTGTAATTTGCCGCCGCCAGTTGTATACCGTGTAATTGTCCCCGGCCTCCGAATACCAGCTATCGTTGACGATTTCGGGAAGATGATCGGCAGTATAATCTTTCAGATAAACGAACCGCCCGTCCGCGTTATTCACCCCCTCACGCCACTCCCCGGTTTCTACAGGAGCGGCGAACCGTTCCCCCTGCCAGAGAAGGATGAAGACGGGCGTCTGATCTGTGATCGCAATCGCATCCTCTTCCCCATCCCCGTTCACATCGGCAAAGAGCACTTTCGCAATCTGGCTAAATCCAACAAACCCGTTGGAAACCAGATAGGCTTGAATTTCTTCAGCAGAAGGGGTTCGATTAGTAATGTCTGGCAAGGGAGTTGGGATCGAGGTTTCGGTTGGAGGGAGAACGGTCTGAGTAGGTGTTAAGGTTAATGTAGCAGAAGGTGGGATTGTAGGGATTGATGTTGAAGCAGGTGTGGGAGTATCACTCGCAACCTCCGGGGAGGGCGTAGCAACTTGCGTAGGCACCTCTGTAGGTGTACATGCGGTCAGCAATGTAACGCTGATGAGTAGAAGAATGACAATAATTTGCTTTGAGTTCATGTTCAGCACCAAGGCCCGCAATTTTTCTCATGAAAATTATATCAGCAGAGCCTCCAATCCTTGAACAATTCGTGTGTTCATCCAGTAAATGATACGATGAAAACAAAATTTTTAATCCCTACCCTGAGCATTTTATTATTTTTCCTTCTCTCAGCCTGCACACCCGACCCCAATGATGAATTCATTCAAGGCACATGGGAGATCGCCGAACCAGGTGCGGGCAATGAATTCTTCCAGTGGCAGTTCAGCAGCGGGACGTTCACCCGCGAGCAGGAAATTGACCGAACGACCTTACTTTACACGACGGGCAGTTACCGGGTGGTGGAAAGCGAGGGGGATGTGCTGACCATCGAGCTTTTCGACTACACAGGGGATCGTATCGCCTACGAAAACAACCCGATGACCATCAAAATTGAGATTGACCGGGAAAACGATTCTGCCAGGATTACCAATGTCTTGTTTATTCGGGCAGCTCCATGAAAAACAGAAGGCTTTTTATCCCGTTTATTCTCCTGACGCTTCTTTTCCTGACCGCCTGCACCCTTGACCCCAATGATCAGTTCATACAGGGAGGCTGGTCATTTGCGAACGAAACGGGCGATTACCTTTCCGGCAAGACGCACGTCTATCATGTATGGCAGTTCAGCAACGGGACTTTCTTTGTCCAGCAGGAAATTGCTATGGGCAACCCCCTCGTCTCGGAGGGCCGTTACCGGATTTTAGAAAGTGAGGAAGATTTACTCATCCTGGAACTGTTCAATGTGGAAGGGAATTACATCATCTCCGACCCGTATGAACTGCGGGTTGAAATTGATCGGGAAAACGACACCGCACGGATTCAGCGGGCATTATTTGACCGGGTGTATCCATGATACAGAATTACACAGGTAAAAGTAGACATTGAAACCGTTTTATTGCCGCTTACATTCCTTAATGTTTCTCTGTGGTCTGTTTCTAAGCCTCTCTGCTTGTTCGCGAAACCCAAATGATCTGTTCATTCAGGGGGTCTGGATTACGGCTGAAGATCAAGGCGAAGGGAATCCCGATCCGGTTTATTACGAGTGGCAATTCAACAACGGCACATTCTACGTATTCCAGGAAGTTCGTGGGGGTTCGCCACTCGCTTCGGAGGGTTCGTACCGGATTTTAGAAAGTGATGGGGATTTACTGGTGATTGAGCTGTACGACATTTCGGGGGACCGGTTCACCTACACGAACAACCCCGTAGACCTGAGAATCCAGATTGACCGGGAAAAAGAGACCCTGTATTTCAATCGCACGCTGTTTGAAAGGGCAGGAGATTAAGATTCGGCACGAACCCACAGAGATTATGGAGATTTTCTCATCCTTTCTCTGTGTTCTCCGCGCCCCCGTGGTGTAAAGCCGATGGAAATTTTGCTTTCTCCTTTTTTCGCAACCCTTCCACCCCCGCCGTCATATCCTCCGAGAAAAAGCCCAGCATCTCCAGCGCCAGGGAGTGATCGAAGATCGGGCCAAATTGCAACAGCCACTGGTTCAGCGCTCGTTTGGTGAAACGGATGGCGTGCTGGGGGCCGGTCGCCAGGTTCGTTGCCACTTCCATCGCTTTTTTATGGAGTTGATCGTCGGGGACACACAGGCTAACGAGGCCGGCCCGTTCCGCTTCCTTCCCGTCCACGAACCCGCTCGTCATCAGGTAATATTTCGATTTCGCCATCCCGACCAACAACGGCCAGATGATCGCCGCGTGATCCCCTGCCGCGACACCCATCCGCACGTGCCCATCGGCCAGCCGCGCGGTTTCCGCGGCGATGCTGATGTCCGCGAGGAGCGCGACGACCAACCCCGCCCCCACCGCCGGGCCGTTGATCGCCGAGATGATCGGGGTTTTACAGTGGATGATGTTGTAGACCAGTTCGCGGGCCTCCTCCAAAATCCGGATGATTTCTTCGTAGTTGCGGTACGCGTCTTCCACCAGTTTGAGATCACCCCCCGCCGAAAACGCTCGCCCCGCCCCGGTGATGACCGCCACACGCACATCCGGGTCGGCGTCAATCGTCTGCCACAGGTTCACCAATTCGGTGTGCAGTCGCGCGTCTGCTGCGTTCAGCACTTCCGGGCGGTTGAGGGTGATCCACAGGATGCCGTTGTCGCGGCGTTCAAAGAGGATGTGTTGGTAGTCGGAGTGTTGCATGAGATTGGAGATTCGCTATTAATGATTGACAAAGAGCTGTGTTATACTCAAATAAAATCAAACTTGGATTAGGTAATTTGAACATTGAAGTTATTGGCCGCCTCGTCAAAGCAAGACGTTACCAGATCAAATTACATGCAGTCCAGCATGGCCTTAAAGAAGGCTTTGGTGAGCGTGAGATTGTTGAAGCGATTTTATCTGGCAGGCTCATTGAACAATATCCCGAGAGAAAACGTGTGTTGGTTTGTGGCAAAGCCTCTTTTGAAATGGGGCTGCTTTCCTGGTTACATGTTGTATGTGAACAAAATTATCCTGACCAGATCGAAATTGTAACAGCTTACGTCCCTGCTGAATTGGAATGGGAAGAACCCCCCTTCAAAAGAAGACAAAAAAGATAAATATGGAACAACCTGATTTGAAACCACCCTTTTGTTCAGAACATCATCTGTTGATGGAATGGGGAGAAACGGATTTCACTTTTGAGGAAGACGGCATAGAAGTCGTCATGCGCCACGTACCTGCCTGGGTTTGCCCGCAAGGAGATGATGCGGCTTTTGCGCCTGGCGTAGCAGATGAAATTTATCGAACGGTGCGCGAACTGGTGAAAGTAGCAAAACGCGCCCAAACGATGAAATCAGCCATACCGTCCCAGGAATACCTCGTGCGGGTGATGGCTTAATCCGCA
>DATDOR010000607.1:0-13898 GCA_035293165.1 Anaerolineales bacterium
GATTTGTTCATTTCCATTTTTATCAAGGACTATGCGGGCCACCCCAATTGCGAGAAAACTTTCGGGATCAAAATCAATTCGATTCTGTTGGTATACCGGTTCAAGATCAGCTATGAAAGGATGAATCCCCTTTACTATGGCTTCGCCAATACTTTCTGGATTAGAAGCAACGATATCTCCATATACACCTATTACCTGCTTACCCTCAATAGAAACCCCTTCTTTCCGAACTAAATCTTCCCCTTGTAAAAAGGTTTCAATCGAAATTGTTCGTTGGTCAACAAATAATTCTGGTTCGTCAACTTTGTAACTATCAGCCCTAATCTCAAGAGGAAAATAATCAGTTTGCACTTCGTTTATATAAAATAGATCTTGTAACAAGGTGCCATCTTCGCTTCGTAATTGTGTTCGTGAACGAATGATGTAGCCATCCTCATTGACCTCCACCCAGCTGTCCACAAATTGCTTAGCAGGCCAAATTTCACTAAAGGGTTGATGGTATGGATCAGTTGGTTCCAAACCAACAAGCGGTGTACGCCAATATTGAATATAAGAATAGCGAATTACCTGGCCTGGGACAGGTTCCAGTATTTGGGATAGGCCCAAATTTAATAAGTCCCTGGCTTGTGCCGCCTTTACTACATTGATATTCTTTGCTATAACTCCTCCAACAAATAGCAATGAGATTATCAAAAGTATGGAAATTTTAGATTATCAAAAGTATGGAAATTTTAGTATTTTTAGATTGCACGAGAACATCTCCTGTCCATTATAAGATTTTCAATCCCAATAGGCCGTGAGCAAATTTCCTCTTACTGATCATCTTATTCCATCTTCTCCCTGCCTACAACGGCGGATCCACCGATTTTTTTCTGGCAATCCCACCCGGACATGTCTCGCCCGCCGCTTATTTCTCCGCCAACCCATTTTTCCACGCCCAGACGATCAGCCTCTCCCTTCCATGTACGCCTAGTTTTTGCGATATGTTTTCCAAATGGGAACATACAGTCCGCATCTCAATTCCCAATGCGGCAGCTATTTCAGGATTTTTCATCCCCCGCGCTAATAAGCACGAAACTTCCAATTGGCGCTCTGTCAGGGAAGCGACAAGATTTTCCTGTTTTTCTGGCTGGCTTAGCTCTGCCATAATGCCTCCTTTAGAATGCCCCCTTTAGAATAGAAATACCACATGATCGCATTCACTATTATAAACGCCTCCTACTACCCGCTTTTGGTGTTCCCCTCCCCCCCCCATACCATCACCCATTGGTACTACCCGATTTCATGGAAATTACGGCCCGAACTCCGGCACCCTATCCGTATAAAACCTGAATGGCTCCTCATCCATGTAATAATGATAAACCCCCCGGTCCGGGAACGTCTCTAAAAGGACTGCTGGGAATGTACTCTTATCTCCAAACGTAAAAATAAACGGTGAGGCCAAAAATGGATCCTCCAGATCCAACAGGGTCCCATAATCCGTCCACCGGTTCCCATGCACAATGATCACTGCCGGAACCAACGCCTGCGCCTCAGGGGTCAAAAACGGGGCCATCCGTGCCTCTGTCATCTCATACAATCCATACATAGAATGTAAACGAGCGGGTAAATAAAAAATTAAGTTCCCCAAGAACAACACCGCGATCAACGCTGTGATCCCCACCGCTCGCGCCTTTCGCCAGTTATCTGTCGGGGACAACCCTGACTCGGCCGGGGGGGAGTTCCGGTTCTCCGGCACACTACGCCATCCTGCCAGCCATGCCATCCCTGCTGCACTCAACAACGTCAAACTATACAACCCATCAAATTGATATCGCGGCCCGAACAGCCACGCCCCAATCCAATACCCCATATAAAGCACCAACAAACTCACGTATATGGACCCCGCCACCAGCATCCGTCTATTGCGACGCGCTGCCCACACTCCAAACGGCAGAAATAGCCAGGAAATCATCGGCCAGCCGAACAAATCACTATATCCCACGCGCAACGATTGCTTCGTATTAATCCATGCCTGGCGCAGGGTATGCCCATTTTCCCCTACCCCTATCCCCGGCCCGAAACCGACTTTGTCATACTCCCACCACAGCGTATATAGATTCAACAATGGATCCCCTGTCGCTGCATATTGCCACAGCAGGTGCAATAAACTCACTACCAAAGCGATGATCCCGACAACCAGCACCCGTTTCCGCACTTCCAATGACCCCCTAATCAGTAAATACAATCCATGGAACCCAATCGGAATCGCCACCCCAATTGCCGTAAACGGCCTGGAAATCGCAAACACCCCTAACACCAACCCCGCTGTCACCGCTGCTAACCACCCCATCCCCTCCCCATCTCTCCTTTTCTCCTTTTCCCCTTTTCTCCTATTCTCTTCATCTGCTCTTCCCGCTTCATCCTTCATCCCTTCGCCTTCATCCTTCTCCACCATCCCCCACCACGCCAATACAAACCCCAAACTCAACACCAACCCCAACGCATGGGATAGCAATGTTCCGACATTAACAAGAAAAAACGGCGAAGTTACCGTCAACAACGCCGCCAATCCCCCTACTACCTCCCCCATCAACTTCTTCCCCAGCACATACGTCAACCAAACTGCCAGCCCCGCCAGCAATGGATTCACCCATTCCCGCATCCCCAACTTAATCCCCACTGCCAGCAGCGCAGGCCACCCCAACGGATACTTCCCGAACCGCTGCCCGTTGTAATCTACCACAAACGGGATCAAAAACTTCTTCGGCTCTATGGGCGTTGGAATCGTCACCTTCCCAGCTGCCATGAGTTTCGCCTGCCACACATAGGCAACCTCATCCTCCAGGTGCGGAATATTCTCAAACACCCGGCTGGCAACGAGATACGCAGCCGCTATTGCAATGAAACTGAGGAGGAGAGCAAGTTTATCGGAGCGGGACATGATTTTCGTTCCTCAATTTTCGATCATCGAATATCGAGAATCAGATTATGCGCCAATTTTTTCAAGCCCTTCCAAAAAAGCCGGATGCAATTCTCCATTCGTCGCCAAAATCCCCCGGTTGTGTGCCAGCGTCCGCCCGGCAGTGAAATCAAGCGCTCGCCCATGCAAATCCGTGATCTGCCCACCTGCTTCCTCAATGACAATCGAACCCGCCCCTTGATCCCAAATCTTTTCCTTGTAATCCGGCGCTTTGGACGAGATCAGCCGCACCAACACATCCCCTTTCCCGGCGGCCAGCACCGCATACTTCGCCTGGCTGTCCATCCCGACCGGATCCGCCTGCACGTTCAAAGCCGTGACCAACTCCCCGATTTTCCCCGTGTTCGTATGGGCTGCCTCCACCGAACGCAATAGTCGCGCCTGGGACGCGTCCGTCCGGTCAGAAACGGATAACCGGACAAAGTCATCCCCATCCAATGGAGCCGCCCAGGTCCCCTGCCCGCGCACAGCGAGGATGAGGGAGCCATTATTGGGGTCGAAAGCGGTTTCGTTATTCGATATGAGATATTGGAGATTGAGATTGGGGCATCCCAGTGCGCCGACCTGTACCCGTCCATCCACAACCAGCGCCAGGGCCACAGCATATTGATCGCCGCGCAGGAACCCTTTTGTCCCATCAATGGGATCTACCGTCCAGTATCGCTGCCCGGACTCCGCACTGCCCCGGTCAATCCACTGGCACACGGCATCGGGCGTGGCACCGTCCGCATACTGCTTTACAAAATACGAAATACTCGCTAACGTTTCACGATTTACGTCTTCACGCAGACTGCTGGAATCTTCCTCCCCCACCAGCGGATCATTCGGAAAATGTTTGTCTAACAAATATCCGACCAACGCCTGCGCGCCATAATCGGCCACCGTAACGGGGGATTTGTCATCTTTGGTAAGTGCGCTCGTGACCATCTCCGCCTGCACCTGCGCCACCAGTTTGGACGCGAGGCGGATGGTGTTGAGAGCAAATTGGGTTTCGGGGGTGTTTGTGTTGAACATATATTTCCTTCTTAACTATGAGTAGTGAGTTGATCTTTAGGCATAGTTTATCTGGGTGAGGTCTAGCCACTTCAAATTGAACAAAGTAGGATCGTCTTGTGTTGGATTAATTACACACGTCATACGCTTTAGAGGTTCGCTTTTCTGTGAAAGCCACTGAATAATGAACTTGGTTTTATTGGAAATCTTAGTTGGTAAAGGGCGCAAAATGTTTTTACCAGGCATCTGATTAGTTTTGTGCATAATCGTCAAAACCTCTGATAGTGCTCCTGCAGCCAGATCGGGGATCGCAACAAAATCTTCAAGTTTTCTCGAATTAGTATCTATTTCAGTTGTCTCCATAACAATCTGTCCCATCTTGTGTGGAATGTATTGTTGAAAGATATGCGTAAAAATCTCAACAACTTCCTTGCGACGATCTTTATTTGGTGGAACTATCTCGTCCTGATCTGTAAACCAATAAATATCTTGACCTTCTCTTGAAAGTCCGCCAATAAAAAAACAAAGAAAGTGGATAACCCTCAAAAGTTTTTCAAAAGAAGTAACATCCCATTTGATGAATTTTTCAAATTTTGGATTATGCAAATCTATTCGATTAAAATCTTCAAAGAGGCTTAACTTGGATTTATGAATAGCAACTGTTGCCAACAATCCAGGGATAAAGTTGGCAGAATCCAAAAATGGTTTAAGAGCTTTTTGTTTATGTTTGTCATTTAAACTCTTAAAAGCCATTCGGCGACCAAGAGTCAAAAAATTTTCTCTTATTCTTGTTCGTCGGTTATCCCATTCCAAACTTGGAATACCGAGAAGGAATGAAAGGGTTTGATATTCAGCCCCTTTGTGCTGACCACCATAGTCAGATGCAATTATCACAGATGGGTATTTACGCAGATCTGGTAGCAAATCTGGATTAAGTAATTCTAATTGTCGAATTTGCTCACTAATCTTCACCATTGCTCCAATCCAAGGATTTTCAAGGTGCTTCCATTTGGGATTGATTGTCAACATCATGTTCACGATCGCACCACCAACTCTTCCAACCCCACGACACTCCTCCCCTCCCACGCGACCGTCCCCACCAGATCATACGTCATCGCCCCAGTGATCCGCACGGGGACGATTTCTCCGGCGGGGACATCGCCCTCGATCAGCACCACACCGTCTATCTCCGGTGCATCGCGGTAACTTCGGCCAATCGAGATCGGTTCGCCAGACCCTTCGACTTCCCCCTGTCCTTCGACCAAAACTTCGAGCATTTTGCCTACAAACGCCTGGTTTTTCTCCAATGAGATTCCTTGTTGCAGCTCCATCAGGCGTTCCCAACGTTCCTGCTTCACTTCGGCAGGGATGGGGTCGCCGAGCGGTTCGCTGGTCGTGCCAGGTTCAAACGAAAACTGGAACGCGCCCACGCGGTCGAATCGGATTTCTTCGATGAAGTCGAGCAAAGTCTGGAACTCTCCGTTCGTCTCGCCGGGATAGCCGACGATGAAGGTGGTGCGGAGGGCGAGGCCAGGCATGGCGGCGCGCATTTTACCGAGCGTATCGCGGACCCAATCCATGTTTGCGGGGCGGCGCATCCGGCGGAGGGCCATTGGGTGGGCGTGCTGGAGCGGCATATCCAGATAGGGGATCAGTTGTTTGTGGGTCGCTATCGTCTCGATCATCCGATCGGTGACGTAGCCAGGGAACGCGTATAGGATGCGGATCCAATCCACATCGGGGACCGATTTCACCAGTTTTTCGAGCAGGATGGATAGCCCTTCTTTCACCCCTAAATCGTGCCCGTAGTCGGTGGTATCCTGGGCAATCAGGATCAACTCGCGGACGCCCATATCACGTAGTTGGCGGGCTTCATCCAAAATCGCATTTACTGGGCGGCTGACGGCGGTACCTTTGATGAGTGGGATAGCACAAAACGCGCACGGGCGGCGGCAGCCATCGGCGACTTTGATGTACGCGCTGGCTCCTTGCACGGACGCTCGCAGTGTCTCGCGTTCGTCAGTCCCAACGGTGATGGCCTCATCGGGCAGGTGATATAGCGGCTCGGGGTGTTTTTGGCGGCGGAGTTGCGTGACGACGTCAACGATGTCCATCCAGCGGCGGGTGCCGAGCAGGCCGTCAATTCCCGGGACGCGCTGCACCACTTCCGCGCCGTAGCGCTGGGTCAGGCATCCGGCGGCGATGAGCAATTGTCCTCCCCGTTTGTTCGCGGCCAGCTCGCCCAGCACGCGGTAGGACTCATCCCGCGCGGGACCGATGAACCCACAGGTGTTGACAAGCAGCACCCCGGCCTGGTTGGGATTCGCCACCAGGCGGAATCCTGCGTTGCCAAGCAATTGGGCCATCGAATCTGAATCCACAGTGTTTTTCGCGCAGCCGAGGGAGATTAAGTGAAATGTTTTCGGAGATTTATTTGTTCGCATAAGATTTGGCTTATGGCGTTGCGGTCGGTGTCATCGTAGGCGTTTCGATGAATTCCGAGGTTGGGGGGATAGTCGGTGTTGGCGTAATTGTCGCGGTGGGAAGGATAATCTCGTTGGGGGTAAAGGTGCGTTGAACGACCTCTCCAAATAGACCCAGTGGCCCCAGGTCCGTCTGGTTGTAAAAAACTTGCAAGGCTGAACCGCTGCCTGTGAGCAATTCAATCGTATCCTCGCCGGAGTATGAATACGCATTGCCGGGGATCACACGTCCTTCAAATTCTATCGTACCATCTACCGTGATCCGCATCCATGCCCGTTGCCGGACAACGATGTATAACTGCACGGCATCTTCATTGAGGGGGAGTTGAATCTCCGGGAACAAGGTCGCTTCACCGTTTGTCTCGGGATTATTTTCTGAGGTGATTTCGGCGCCGGGAGTACCGAGGGTGGGGGTTGGCGTAGCTGTATCTTCTGGGGCAAGCACATCCACAATGGCAGGGGCAGTCGCATCTAGTTGTTCTTCCGAGCCTAAGGACGAGATACGGATCGCACCCCAAACGACGAAAAGCAATAATCCAATCCCAAGCGCGCCGCCAAAGAGCAAATCGCTGGAGAGAAACCTGCGCCAGGAAATGGCGCGCCCTCCTCGATGAAGGGTGGACTCTGCACTGCGCGGGTCGAGTTGCCCTGCGCGAGAACCACGCCGCGCAGTTAATCGAGCCTGCAATCCGTCTGCAAATTTCAATAGTAGCGGGTCCGGGTCCAATCCCAGAAAAGCGGCATAATTGTTCAACATTCCGCGCCCTTGTACAGGGGAGGGAAGGACATCCAGGTTTCCGGCTTCTAATGCCTGGAGGTAATGCGTTCGGATACGGGTTTGGAGCTCGATATCTTCTAATTTAAGCCCAAGCAATTCACGATGCTGGCGTAGAACCTGGCCGATTTCAGCAAAAAAATTTTCCGTTGAGTCTTCGTGGGGGATTGTTTCAAGGGGCGAGGGGGATTCAACCGGGTGGGGTTCAGTACGCTCTCCTTTGAGACCGGCCAACAGCTCATCCGCGGGTAAACCCAGTTGGTTGGCATATGTCCGCAAAAACCCCCGGGCCTGTGCTAGAGAAGGCAAACGATCCAATTGCCCGGCCTCCAGCGCTTCAAGATAGGTGACGCGAATGTAGGTGGCCCTGGAAATCTGTTGGAGCGACAGGTTTTTGACCTGGCGGGCCTGTCGCAGTTGTTGACCTACATTGGTGAACATAATCGAGAACTAATTCTCAGTAAAATATAATCATGTAGTCTAGCCCCTTGTGGGCGTGCGAGGGCGGGCACAAGGCCCTAGGCTGTGGTTCGTTTCAAGCTATTGATTCTAACCGAGCGACGCGAACTGAGAGGAAAAAACTCTGAGAGGTACATTTTAACAAATAAAAAGTCTGCCGGGGGCAGACTTTCGTTGGAGAGAATTTAGGGAGTTATTCAGAGTCAGCTTCTGGCGTTTCTTCTGCTGCATCGTCTGCCGGAGATTCCTCCACCGGAGAGACTTCTTCAGCAAATTCCAACACTTCGGCGGCCTCTGCAACTGGCGCTTCGACTTTTTCCTCGGCCTCTTCGTCATCTTCCGGCAAAGTGGGCAGTGTACCCTCGCGGTGAATGACAACGGTCAATTCGGGAGCCAGGTCTATGGTTAAGCGCACGGGGATGGTGTATTTGCCAAGAATGCGGAGGGGTTCGGTTTCAATCTGCCGGTGACTGATTTCAATACCGATTTTGTCTTTGACCTCATCCGCGACCATGCGGGTTGTCACTGAGCCATAAAGGCGTCCGGTTTCGCTGGCACGGGCCGCAAAGAAGAGCACCTGGCCAGCCAATTTCTGTGCGTCACCGCTCAATTCCTGGTTGAGTTCGACGCGGTGGGTATCAGCAGCTGTGCGGATCCGTTCGGCCTGCCTCATCGCACCGGGGGTGGCAATCATGGCCAGTCCTTGAGGAATGAGGTAATTGCGGCCATATCCGTTGGCGACTTTTTTAACATCGCCTGCACGGCCCAGTTTATAGACATCTTTGAGTAAAAGTACTTTCATGGTTCAAGCCCTTTCTAAAATTGGATTTCTCAGGCGAAGGGTACTACGCCTGGAGCGCGGGGCATTGTACCAGGATTGGTCAGGCAGTCAAGGGAATGGTAATTGGGTCAGCCGCGAAGAATAAGGTTAGCTGACCGTCCCTCTTTGCTCCTCTTTATATGAAGGCCAGGCCATCTCTTTCCGCAAAGAATCCGTTATTTTTTACGCCTGTATAGAATCGCCCCTTGCCACATCATTCATAATCATGTAAACTTTCATTGATGGGAAAAGGCAAAGAACACGCGCTAGATAACGCCTTGAGCCAAATTAGCAAGCGATATGGTGATGGTGCAGTGATGCGCCTGGGGGATGCTCGCCATCTGGTTGTGGAAGCTATTCCAACCGGGTCGCTTTCGCTAGATATTGCGTTGGGAGTTGGGGGAATCCCACGGGGGCGGGTCACAGAAATTTATGGGCCTGAGTCTTCTGGGAAAACAACTGTCTGCTTGCAGGTCATTGCCGAAGCTCAAAAAATGGGAGGTGTATGTGCATTTATTGACATGGAACATGCACTTGATCCGGCATACGCGGAACGATTAGGTGTAAATGTTCAGGAGCTTTTGGTTGCCCAGCCGGACACCGGCGAACAAGCCCTGGAAATTGCCGAGACATTGGTGCGTTCAGGAGCAGTGGAAGTGGTTGTGATTGACTCTGTTGCCGCTTTGGTTACCCGCTCAGAGCTTGAGGGGGATATGGGAGATGCAACGATGGGCGTGCAAGCGCGGTTAATGTCCCAGGCGTTACGGAAATTGTCCGGTGCGATCAACCAAACCCGCACAGCGGTGATTTTCACAAACCAACTCCGGCAAAGGATCGGTGTAATGTTTGGCAACCCCGAAACGACCACTGGTGGAAATGCGCTCAAGTTCTATGCCTCAGTTCGATTAGACGTTCGCCGGATTCAATCTATTAAGATTGGTTCGGAGATCGTTGGCAACCGGACGCGAGTCCGCGTGGTGAAGAACAAAGTTGCTCCTCCTTTCCGGGAGGCAGAGTTCGACATCATGTATAATGAAGGTATCTCCAAAGTTGGAGATTTACTTGACCTTGCAACAACACAAGAAATTATCACAAAACGAGGTGCTTTTTATTCATACGGTGATACCCGTCTCGGACAGGGACGGGAAAATGCCAAAGATTTTCTAAAGCAAAATCCTGCTCTTACTTCAGAAATTGAGCAGGTGATTCGGCAACAAGCGGTACCGCCTGCTCCAATGGAGGTTATGAAAGGGGATGAGTGAACCCAGGCGGGTGCATAATGAAATATCTTTGGTAGTTTTGAGAATTTTTATTTTACTACGGCTTATAAGACAATCATCTCAGTTAACCCATGATGAAGTTTGCCTGCAAGCAATTTTGATTGACATCTCAGAGCGAGTTGATAACATTGCGATGAATTTGACGCAATTTGTATGATTTTCAGACGAACCCTGGAGATACCTAAATGGCATCGGCACACCTGTTCACATCATATAAAAAATTGGATTACTTGATACAGGAAATCCAACGACTGAGATAAAAAACGCTTGATTACATCCGAAAATATCCGTCCATACATCCCCTTTAGGGGATCATGTGTTGGTTTACATACCTAAATAAATTCCTGGGAATAATCTCTAAGTTTTTTTTAGGAGTCGACTAACACAGGACTTGATTGGTGGTTTCAGCAAACAGCCGTAGCTCATGGTGTGGGTACGCGGCTGTTTTTTTTATTAACATGAAACAGATAATCACTGCCTTGCAGGTGCAGAAAAAAAATCCCCAAAGGGTAAATGTTTTTATTAATGGAGAATTCGCCTTTGGTCTTGCTCGCATTGTTGCAGTCTGGCTAAAAGTTGGGCAAGCGTTAAGTGAAACGAAAATTACTGAATTAAAGGCGCAAGATGAAAATGAAAAAGTTTTGCAACGTGCGCTACACCTGATTAGCTACCGCCCACGAAGTGAAGCTGAAGTACAAGACAGGCTAAAAAAATATCAAATTCCCGAAGAGATGATTCAAGCGGTTGTAACCCGATTGCGTGAAACAGGAATCCTCGATGATCAAAAATTCGCAGAGGCCTGGATTGAAAATCGGGCAACATTCCGCCCACGCAGCCGGTTGGCTTTACGTATGGAACTCAAACAAAAAGGCGTCAACGAGGAAACCATCGAAGAAGCACTCGCCCACGTTAACGACGAAGAACAGGCTTATGAAGCTGGGCAAAAAAAAGCCCGCCAACTCCGTTACAAGGAAGAACAGGAATTTAAGCGTAAATTATTTGGCTTTTTGTCCCGGCGCGGGTTTAGTTACGAGGTGGCTTCTCCGGTGATAAAAACACTTTGGGAAGAGATGAATAACGAATAACGAAGAGGACACAACATGGACACCACGATCCTAATGATCATCACTAGTTTAGTCGCCCTCGCAGCAGGGGCTGCAGGCGGTTATTTTTACAAACAAAACCAACTCAGGAAAATACAAGATTTTACCGAAGAAAAGGTCAAACAAGTCCTTACCGACGCACAAAAGAGGGCAAAAGAGATAGAGGTCTCAGCAAAAGATAAAGCCATCGCCATGCGACAGGAAGCGGACACAGAGACCGAACGGCGACGCACCGAGCTCCGGCGAGAAGATGACCGCTTACAACGCCGCCGCATTGAATTGGACAAAATTATCGAGCGCATAGAAAAACGCGAACAAATGCTTAATAAACGTCAAAGCCAGGTTGACCGGCGCGCCAATGAAATTGATAATCTACACGCCGACCAACTCCAGAAACTCGAGGAAGTTGCTGCGATGTCCCGTGAGGAAGCACGATCGGTTTTGTTGGAAGAGGTCGAGAAGGAAGCGCGCAGTGATATGGCCCGCGTTATCCGGCAAATCGAGGCGGAAGCCAAGGAGGAAGGGGATCGACGGGCACGCGATTTGATCGCCCTCGCCATCCAACGAGTCGCATCTGAACATGTTTCAGAGACGACAACCTCTACAGTGCCATTGCCCTCGGAGGATATGAAAGGACGCATCATCGGGCGTAATGGACGCAATATCCGTGCGTTTGAACAGGCTGCTGGCGTGGATGTCATCGTAGATGACACACCTGAGGCCGTGACTGTCTCTTGTTTTGACCCGGTACGGCGGGAAGTCGCCCGGCGCGCCCTTGCAAAACTCATTCTGGATGGGCGAATTCACCCGGCGCATATTGAAAAAATCTTGAAGAAAGAGCAGGACGAAGTCGAACAGGCTATTGTGGAAGCTGGAGAACAGGCTGCTTATGATGCTGGGGTGCCTGGATTGTCTCCTGAAATCCTAAAAATCTTAGGGCGATTGAAATACCGCACCTCTTACGGACAAAATCAACTCCACCATGCCGTGGAAACAGCCCGGTTGGCCAGCGTGATCGCCGCCGAATTAGGAGCCGACATCGAAATCTCAAAAATGGGAGGGTTGTTGCACGATTTAGGCAAAGCCATTGACCACAATGTTGAGGGAACTCATGCAGGGATTGGGGCAGACCTGGCCCGTCGCTACAGGCTACATCCGAAAGTGATCAATGCCATTGCATCTCACCATCATGAAGTGGAACAAGAAAGCGTGGAGGCGATCATTGTTGAATCGGCAGATGCAATTTCCGGGGCCAGGCCGGGGGCGCGGCGTGAAAGCCTGGAAGATTACATCAAACGCATTAAGGCCTTGGAAGAAATTGCGAATAGCTTTAAAGGGGTGCGCGAAAGCTTTGCTTTACAAGCCGGACGTGAAGTCCGCATCGTCGTCAAACCCGAACAGGTAGACGACCTCGAATCGGCCCGAATTGCCCGCGATATTGCGAAGCAGATTGAGGAGAATATGCAGTATCCAGGGCAAATTAAGGTCACGGTAATCCGGGAAACGCGGGCCGTAGATTACGCAAAGTAGGGGCGCAGGGTAAACAAGGTAAATAAAGTAGAAAAAGTAAACAGGGTAGAGGGTATGCCCTTGGATACCCTGTTTACCTGTCTACCTTGTCTTACCCCTGTAAAAACGGGTTATATCGCCGCTCTCTCCCCACTGTTGTCTCCGGGCCGTGGCCGGAAAGCAGGCGAGTGTCATCGGGCAATGTGAGAACCTGGGTCTGGATGCTGTGAATGAGCGTTTCAAAATTCCCGCCGGGCAAATCTACCCTGCCGATGCTTCCTTGAAAAATGACATCCCCACAAAAGCAAATCTTCTCCCCTGGCAGATAAAATATAACATGCCCTTTGGTGTGCCCCGGTGCATGGCGCACTTCGATTTCATGTTCGCCCAAATACAACTTCATCCCGTGCAGGAGATCAATCGTCGGTTCCGGGCCGGGGTCAATCCGCAGCCCGAAAAATGACGCACCCCCTTCGTTGCGCCACCACCAGTAGTCATCCGGGTGCAGCGCTACAGGTGGGAGTGGGTTACTGCCATCGGCAACGGCGGCTGCCCCCCCCAGGTGGTCAAAGTGCCCGTGGGTCAGCCAGATGTTCGTGATCCGCCACCCCCGTTTGGTTGCCGCGTTTAAAATAATATGTCCATCCCAGGCAGGGTCAATAGAAATGGCTTCGCCGGTCACTGTATTTGCCAGCAGGTAGGCGTTGGTGGCCGCAGGGCCGAGGGTAAATGAAAGGATTTCTAACATAAGAAACGATCCGTTAAAAACTAACAATTGAACATTAACAATTGACAATTGTGATGGGGGATTATAATCGGTGCAACAATGTTTTTTGTAGTGCGTATTTGGTATTGTGTAACAGTACACAAAATACGCAACATGGAATACTTTTTGGAGGACCTAAATGGCAGATGTAATTGACTATAAAATCTATGGCGACGATTTGCAACTCGTGGAAGTGGAACTCGACCCAGGCGAAGGTGTGCGCGCTGAGGCTGGGACGATGACCTATATGGAAAAAGGCATCGAGATGGAAACCGGCACCGGCGGCGGCTTGTTTAAAGGGTTCAAACGGATGCTCACCGGCGAAAGTTTCTTTATCACGACATTCTTAAATAATGCGCAGGGGAAGAGCCATGTGGCTTTTGCCGCCCCTTATCCCGGCAAAATTATCGCCCTCGACCTGGACGAACAAAACGGTCGTTTCCTCGTGCAAAAAGACTCTTTCCTGTGCGCTGCCCGCGGAACCGAAATCGAAGTCGCCTTCACCAAACGGATGGGGGCTGGCTTCTTTGGCGGTGAAGGCTTTATCCTGCAACGCCTGGAAGGAGACGGGTTGGTCTTCATGCACGCCGGAGGCACCGTGATCCGCAAAGAGCTGGCCGCGGGCGAAACCCTGCGCGTGGACACCGGCTGTGTGGTTGGGTTTGCCTCTACGGTGGATTACAACATCCAGTTTGTGGGCGGGTTCAAGAACGCGCTCTTCGGTGGCGAAGGCTTGTTCCTGGCAACC
>DATDOR010000608.1:0-4761 GCA_035293165.1 Anaerolineales bacterium
AGAATCACTTCCGGGGCTACCCTATCCAACACCGCCCGCCACATCTTCACAACCGCGTGCGTCTGCGGCAGGTGAATGCAGGGAGACCCAATCTCCTTCCATAAATAAGCAATCGCATCTAGCCGGATAAATTCCGCGCCCTGCGAGACGTAAAAGAGCAGCAGGTCAATGATTTCCAGCAGCACTTGAGGGTTGGCATAATTCAGATCGATCTGGTCGTCGCTGAATGTGGTCCAAATGTCTCGGACTCCCCTGGATGTTTCAACCGGCGTGAGCAAGGGCAGGGCACGCGGGCGCGTCACCCCGGACAAATCAATCTCGGGTGGGACTTCGATGAAATAATCCGTAAAAGGTTCCTCGCCCCGCAAATATCCCTGAAACCACGCGCTTTGCCGCGAAATGTGGTTGATTACCGCATCGAACATCAACCGGTAGTTTTCACGCAGGGGTGGAATATCCTCCCATGTCCCCATGCGCGGGTCCACGTCCCGGTAATTGACGACTGAAAAGCCGTCATCCGACGAATACGGATAAAACGGCAGCAAATGCACCCCGCTGATTGCATCCCCTAAATATTTCTCTAGAAAATCCGAAAGGGTTTGGAGAGGCGTTTGACCAGGAGTGGAGAACTGATCCGCGTAGGTAATGAGAATGGCATCCCGTTCTGACCACGGGGTCTCTTGCGCGGGCGACTGCCTGCGCGCAGGAACCTTCGCCCGAAACGCAGCCAATTTATTTTCAAGTTGCGGCCAGATTTCGTCAGCACGGGAGGGGCCATAAAGGAAAATGAGAAGTTCCCGGATACGTTGTTCTGGGTTGGGCATCTTTGATTAATTAAAGGAGGGTCTACCGTAATTAACGGGGTAAGAACCCGAATTTTGAAGGGGATGGGGGGTGTACACCCCCCATCCCCTTCAAAATTCGGCATATTTCCCGCTAAAAACGGAAGAGCTCAAATCATTCATCAGTTCCGCCAGCACCGGCATCACCGCTTCATACGAAAAATGCTGCCGGGCAAGATGGTAATTCCACTGCTCCATTTGCCTTCGGAGGACAGGGTCGGCGATCGCTTGAATGCACGCTTCGACGGTTTCATCTGTGATTTTCCCCTCTATCTCCACAAAATCGAACCCTAACGGGCCGATATCTTCCCGGTACACCTCGTACCGGTTGACCAGCGCGGGCAGGCGGAAATAAATCGTCTCAATCAGCGCATTGCCAAACCCTTCGAGCAGGCTGGGATACGTGACAAAGTCCGCGTGGATATACGCATCCCAAAGCGAATAAATCTCATTCCCGTTTTTCATCGCCCGCTGGGGGGCAAATCGTTCGGCGGCGTAAAGGAGCGGCACACCTGCATCCTCCGCCAGACGTTGCATCCTCTGTAAATAATCTAACCCCTCGTCTCCCGCGTGGTGGGTGATGACCAGCACCGGGTCTTTCCCCAGGCGGGGCAGATTTTCCGGTTCGCGCAGGCGGCGCACCAACTCGATGGACAGCTCGATCCCTTTCCGGGGGATGACTCGCGTGGGTTGCAAGATGAACAGGTGATTGTCCGTCAAACCTAACGTCTGGCGCAAATCCTGGTTGAAAGTGTCCGGCCCGGGTGCAGCGTGTGCGAAGTCGAAAATGTTCGGCAGCACGACGCTATCCACCCCCTTCCGGCGGATCAGTTCGCGTTGAGCGATGGAGTTGATGACCACATGCCGGAGGGAAGGCAAAGCGGGTGGGAAACAACGTTCGAGAATGTCAGGGATGTGGCTATTCCGAAACCGTTCGCGCTCCCAGTACAAGTCGTGGTTGTGGGCGATGGCCGGGATACCCGTTTCTTCAACGAATTCCGTCAACGCGACGCCGAGGGGGATGTTCATCGGGATGGCAAGGGCGTTTTGGATGAAGAGCACATCAATTTGATATTCCGTGACGAAGCGGTGGAGGTGGGTTAATAATTTAGAAGAGAGATTGGAGATTTGAGAATGGAGATGAGGAGGAGGCTCGCAAAGCCCAAACGAGGCGTCATGGATAGCGGCCACGCCAGGGTGGGTGAAGTGCATTTCGGGAACGAGGTGGGAAGCGGCCACACGCGGGGTGGTCGCCTGTATGGAATCAGAAACATTCCCCGGCGAGGGTGGTACAGTGTTGTTCGGGTGGTAACATCCCCCCGGGGTGTCTGCACTCCCGGTCGGTGCAGGGTCTAGCTCTCCGGCACAGTAAAAGGATTGGTACCCCAACCGTTCCAAAATGGTCGTGAGTTTAGCTGTTTCGAGGGAGACTCCGTCGGTGCCTGCAAGGCGAGTGGAGATGAAGCCAATGCGTTTGGAGGGCATTATGGATACAGCACCTTCCCATTGTCCCGATCCACCCAGCGAATTTTGTCGGCGGGGAAGCGCAGCCAGACGTTATCTTCGGGGGCGACCTCAAAGGTGGGGTGGGTGGCAACTTTGACGATGTCTGTGCCAATCTCGACGGTGAGCAGGTTTTGAGCGCCTAGCGGTTCAACGACCAATACCTGCACGGGCAGGGCGTCGTCCGCAGGCTGGTTGAGGGTTTCCATATTTTCGGCGCGGATGCCGATGACAATAGGCTTGCCCTCATATTTTTGAAGGAGAGATTGCATAGACGTAGCAGGAATTAGGTGGAAGCCGCCAATGCTGACGACCACTTTGCCGTTTTCCCGCTGGACTTGCCCTTGCATAAAATTCATGGGCGGGTTGCCGATAAAGCCCCCAACGAATTCATTTGCAGGCAAATCGTAGACGGTCGAAGGGTGGTCGCATTGGTGAATGACACCATCTTTCATGACCGCGATGCGGTCGCCCATGCTGAGGGCTTCGATCTGGTCGTGGGTGACGTAGATGGTGGTGGCCTTGATCTCCCGGAGCAGGCGTTTGAGTTCCGCGCGCATTTCGAGGCGGAGGAGGGCGTCGAGGTTGCTGAGGGGTTCGTCCATGAGCAGGACTTGTGATCCCATCGCAATGGCGCGGGCGACGGCGACGCGCTGGCGTTGCCCGCCACTCATCGCGCCAGGAAAGCGGTCAAGCAGTTTTTCGATGTGCAGGAGTTCGGCGGCCTGCCGCACCCGGCGATCCATCTCAACCTTGTCCACTTTGTTCATCTTCAACCCAAAGGCGATGTTGTCGTAGACGTTCATGTGCGGAAAGATAGCATAACTCTGGAACACCATCGAGATTTTGCGCTCGCGCGCGGGGAGGTAGGTGACATCTTTGTTCCCAATGCTGATCCGCCCTTCATCGGCCATCCCTAACCCGGCAATGGCGCGGAGCAGGGTCGTCTTGCCACACCCGCTAGGGCCAAGCAAGACGACAAATTCTTGATCCTCGACGGTCAGGTTGACATTGTCTACAGCAATAAAATTGCCAAAGCGTTTGGTGACATTTTCGATTCGAATTTCGGCCATAGGTTCACTCTATTTCGTGTTTCGGAAGGTCGCAAATTAAGTTTTACATTCTACGGTTGTACCTGCTCAGCAGGGAAGGGGATCAGGCCGAGAAAAGGTGGGCATGGGGGTGTACACCCCCATGCCCACCTTTTCTCGGTAAACCTTCTCTCTCAGCTTTAGCAGTTACCTACATTCTACTTCGTCACCTGCCCCCACATGTTGAACAGGTAACGGCGGATGAAGAAGATAAAGATCATCGAAGGGACGAGCATAAAGAACCCGCCCGCGAACTGATAATGCTCCGACGACTGGCTGAGCGCCGTCAACACCTGGGCGGGCAGGGTGCGGTTTTGGATCGTTAACACGCTGGCAGCAAACACCTCGTTCCAGGACATGACAAAGGTGAAAATCGCTGCCGCTGCGATTCCAGGTAAAACCAAAGGCAGCACCACATGCCGAAACGCCTGGAAGGGCGTACATCCAAACACTTGAGCGGCCTCCTCCAACTCGTAGGGGATACTGGCAAACACGCTTCCGATTACCAGAATCGTCGTCGGCAGGGCGAGGGCGGTGTGCATCAACGCCAGGCTGTATACGCTGTCGAAAATGCCCAGGTTGATGAAGACCACCGCGAGCGGGATCGCTAAAACGACGATGGGGAATGCCCGCGTGGCCAGGATCGTGAGCCGGAACGTATCCCGCCCGCGGAAGATGAAGCGGGAAATCGCGTACCCGGCCGGGGCGGCCATCACGGTCGAGATGACAAGTGTAATCAACGCCACGACTACACTGTTGATGATGCCAGGGATGATGCCGCGCGAATTCAAGAAAAACTCCATCGTGTCGAAGGAAAAAGGAATAAACGGAAATACGCCCTTCGGATACGCGCGTACCATCGCCGGTGTGGTCAGCGCCATCGAGCCGATGAAAAAGATCGGGATCAAGAACCAAAGGGCGATCAGAATCCCGACCAGATAGGTCAGTCCGCGGCTGAACCTTTGGCGGCGCAGCATTTTCCGGTGGATCGCCCGCACTTCCGGGGAAGCGGATACAGGGGCAAGATGCGTACTCGTCGTCATGTCGCTGTCTCCTCTTGGGTGGTGATCATGCGCAGGTAAATTACTGCACTGACCATGGATAGTATCAAAATAAACCCGGCGTATGCGGCGGCAACGTTCGAGTTCCGCAAGTCGTAATATTGCCGGAACGTCTCATTCGCCAGAACGGTAACGACATCCCCGCCACCTAGCGCAATCACGACGGCGAATACTTGCAGGGCAAGGATCGTGCGGAGAATCAGCGCCACCTGCAAACTGGGGCGGAGCAGAGGCAGGATCACGTACCGGATGCGCTGCCATAGC